>NZ_QCZG01000130.1 GCF_003097615.1 Pueribacillus theae | reverse complement strand
CTCCTTCAATAAAGTTAAAATATCTCTTGAATACTCGCTTATTCTCGAAATTTCATATCACTTAATTTACACCGAATAGTAAACACACCTTTAAAGCAGGTATAGATTGAATATTCTTACAGGGGGAGTGCCATCCTAACGCCCAAATTCTGGATAAATTTGGTAAATAGGTTTAACCGTGCGTAAGATCTCCACTCGACTCACGGTCGCTCACCCTCCTATATCTCTCCGGATTGGGGTCCACACATTCCTTCGTCCTGCGTATCCATGAGGTGGAGGTCGGATATGCTCCTTTGCTGGGTC
>NZ_QCZG01000129.1 GCF_003097615.1 Pueribacillus theae | reverse complement strand
GTATTTAAATTAAATCTCTATATGCAATATGGCGTAAAAGAATATTGGATCGTAAATCCCCTATTAAACTCGATTCAGATCTATTCCTTAGACAACAATGGACAATACGAACAGCAAGCCGTTTTAAAAGAAACTGGAACGATTGCTTCATCTGAAATCAAAGGCTTCAAAGTTAATTTAGAAGAACTCTTTAAATAACAAATAGAGTAGGCGCATGGTTCATTCATGCGCCTCTTGCAATTACATTGGCAGCTTTTAACTACCATGCCCCTTCTATTATTCAATCGAAAAATCTTTCGCGAAATTGAT
>NZ_QCZG01000128.1 GCF_003097615.1 Pueribacillus theae | reverse complement strand
TTTTCTCCAAACCTTTCCCCGCCACGGGCAAACACTTCCGGCATGCTTGCAAATCCTGCTAAAAAGCCTGCCACGTGATCCGGTGAACGTCCCACCATTCCGTATGTCGCTTGCGACCATTTGCTGATTGCTTCACGACGTTCCCTTAAATCCTCTCTGCTCTTTGGAATCATATAAATTTTATTTGCGATCGTTCCGTCTTCTGTTTCATAAGTCATGTTGTTTCTTTCATCCGCTGCTAGATCATATAATCCTGCAATCGTTTTCACGATGCCTTGAAAGGCAGGATGCGTGATGACATCGCTTACTTTTTCGCCATTTACAAAAATACTTCT
>NZ_QCZG01000127.1 GCF_003097615.1 Pueribacillus theae | reverse complement strand
CCGGTGATTTTCTAAAAGCCCAACTGCGACCGGGAAATGTTTATACTTCCAATGGTGTTGTGGACTTTGTAAGACCTCTTATCGAACATTATAACGAGAAATTTCCAGAGACTATCCCTTTCTTGCGCGGAGATAGTGGTTTTGCTGTTCCTGCTTTGTATGATTTATGTGAAGATGAGTCGGTCTATTATGTGATTCGTTTGAAATCTAATGCAAACTTGCAACGTCTAGCCGATGAATTACATCCTGCGTCTGCACCGTCTGATACAACAAAAACAGAGTGTTATTATGAGGAAACCGAATATCAAGCCAAGTCGTGGTCTAAGCCAAGAAAAGTA
>NZ_QCZG01000126.1 GCF_003097615.1 Pueribacillus theae | reverse complement strand
GGAAACGTTACGGGACGTATTGTCGGAGGCAATCTCACGTCTTTTATCGGCTCTTTAGGAACAGATTTCGAAATAGATACAAAGGGAAAAATCCTGTTTCTCGAAGAAACACATGAACCCATTAATACGGTCTATCGGTATATGAACCATTTGAAAATGGCCGGTAAATTTCAGGATTGCATCGGGATTATCATGGGAGAGTGTACGGGATGCCAAGTTGCTTACGGTAAGTCCTACGAAGATTTAATCAACGAGTTTGTTGTTCCTCTTGGAAAACCGCTGATGACCAATCTTACAACTGGACATGGTACTTATAAAACGGCAATTCCTATTGGGGCAATGGTTAA
>NZ_QCZG01000125.1 GCF_003097615.1 Pueribacillus theae | reverse complement strand
GACAAAGTACACAAACAATAATATCGCAATTGTTGGGAACAAAATCAAATTACCTAAACTGGGTCTTGTTCGTTTTGCAAAAAGTCGCGAACTTGAAGGTCGAATTCTTAACGTTACAGTTAGACGTCATCCAAGTGGCAAATACTCAGTATCCATTCTTGTCGAAACAGAAGTGAATCCATTACCAAAAACAGATTCTGCTATTGGTATTGATGTTGGATTAAGGGACTTTGCAATCTTGTCAGATGAAACAGTATATAAGAACCCTAAATTCTTCCGTACACTAGAGAAAAAGTTGGCAAAAGAACAACGTATCCTGTCAAGACGAAAAAAAGGGTCTTCAAATTGGCATAAACAACGAATCAAGGTTGCA
>NZ_QCZG01000124.1 GCF_003097615.1 Pueribacillus theae | reverse complement strand
GAATACAAGGGAGAAGTGTGTCTTGAGGATGGAAAATTAGAAATAAAAGTAGCCCTAGGTGAAACGGCAAGAAATTATTTAGTAAGGGTGATTAACAATCTCACCGGTATCCAGGCATCGAAAAAAAGCAAGAAAAAGAAGAAAGCCACCAGCTTAAAGCAGTCCAAGAAACAGAGCGTCAGCTATGTTTGTTTCGTTTGTCATGAAAAAGAAGAAATTCCTTTAAGTGTAGTTAGGGATTTTGATTTGATGGATGATGGTGATCCAACAACTCCTCCTATGTTTTCATGCGAAAAATGTGGAGGAAAAATGTACCCTGAGTATTATAAAGGAGTACATGGTGTAGAGTACAAATTATCGGATGTTCTCTAAACAAAAAAGGACCGGGCCGCTTTTTGCCCGGTTTTTCT
>NZ_QCZG01000123.1 GCF_003097615.1 Pueribacillus theae | reverse complement strand
AAACCCACTGCTTCATCATACCCGTAATTTCGGTAAGCATAGCCTTTCGCAACAAATGGCGCTCCGGCATAAAACATTTCATATTGCTCATGGCGTCCGCCAAATTCGCTGCCTATTACTTCCCATGCAAGCTTGAAGAGTTTAACTTTCTCTTCCGCACTCATTCCGTTGGCTGAACGTATATATTTATCCATGTCTTCCTTCGTTTCTTCTCCGACCAATTCTTTATAAGAGGATGGAACCTGAAGAACACCGCCACCTACTAAATCACGCAACAAATGAATGACTCTTGGATATAAGCTGTTCTGTGTTCCCATCGCTCCATACAAATAGCGCGGATGTGGAATCGCTGTCCCATTTTTATCAAATGTGCATTCATATTCAGAGGCTAGTACCTGTCCTTCAATCGATGA
>NZ_QCZG01000122.1 GCF_003097615.1 Pueribacillus theae | reverse complement strand
CTCTTCATTTGCCAACATACTGATTCTTGATTATGTGGATGTCGTTATCTAGTTTTCAAGGAACATCTAAGCGAATAATAAACGTCGAATCTCTGCGTCAGTTTCACTCACATCCTCACGTATCTTAATACGCTCCGGTGTTCGTTCACTTCCTTGATCTTCTTGTTTCTAATTCGCTTTACATATTTCATCAATTATTTGGTGGAGCCTAGCGGGATCGAACCGCTGACCTCCTGCGTGCAAGGCAGGCGCTCTCCCAGCTGAGCTAAGGCCCCATGACAGAGTACAGCCGGACGTCAGATACTGGGTATTCCTTCGAAGCCTTTTCCGACTTCTGGCTTCAGTCATCTGACTTCTGGGATGGTGGGCCTGAGTGGACTCGAACCACCGACCTCACGCTTATCAGGCGTGCGCTCTAACCGGCTGA
>NZ_QCZG01000121.1 GCF_003097615.1 Pueribacillus theae | reverse complement strand
CCTGAATTATTCATAGAAATTCATTGATGTCCTAGTAATGCTTATTTATCAAGTAGTCTAGATAAATTGGTTATGCATCAAATAAATGAAAAAAGAATCCATTTCTGTTAAGGTTAAATCACCACAAAATAACCACAGAAAGGATTCTTATAATGGCTACTTTATCGCAATTAACTCTCAATTTCAATCGTCAAATTAAACTGTCAAATAATGGAGGTTCTCTTTCCTCTGATACGGGCGAATTCCTTTTTAGAGAATTCGACGAAACAATAGGATTCTCAAAAACATTAACCCAATATCTGGATCTAAAAGACGAACGACTTTACTATTTCCATTCGAATGAAAATTTACTTCGTCAAAAGATTTATCAAATCATTGCCGGATATTTCGAAGACGATGCTGCTGATCAATTGACGAACGACCCTGTTTTCACACAAATCATTGGAAC
>NZ_QCZG01000120.1 GCF_003097615.1 Pueribacillus theae | reverse complement strand
GGAATTAAAGTGATTGAGCTGGGCCAAATTGCAGCTGGCCCTTTTTGCGGAATGCTCCTTGCCGACCTTGGCGCTGACGTAGTAAAAGTGGAACGGCCTGATGGCGGAGACGGGATGAGAAGTTGGCCGCCCCTTTTAACAAATGATGAAGGTGAAAAATACAGCGGCAATTTTGCTTCATTAAATCGAAACAAAAGAAGCATCACGATAGATCTAAAAGATAAAGAGCAAGTTGAGATATTAAAAAAATTGTGTGGGAAAGCCGATGTCTTCATTGAAAACTATCGTCCGGGCGTACTAAGAAAATTCGGGCTTGATTATAAGTCGCTAAGAGAAGTCAATCCAAAACTAGTGTATTGCTCGATATCAGGATATGGCCAAACGGGTCCCTATTCGCAAAAAGGCGCATTTGATGTAACAGTTCAAGCGATTAGCGGTTTAATGAGTGTGACAGGGGAAGAA
>NZ_QCZG01000119.1 GCF_003097615.1 Pueribacillus theae | reverse complement strand
CGCATGATCCAAATTGTGACAATGATCCATCCATAGTCCGGGATTATTTGCCAAGAAAGCAACTTCAAACGTCTCGCCGGGTTCAATATTTACAGTATCTAGGACAAGTGGGCTTCCACTAATCGGTTTTCCATTTTTACTAATGACTTGGACATGGTGTCCATGAAGGTGCATCGGATGATCGGCAAAACTCCGGTTTACAAATGTTGTCTTCACAAGATCTCCCTCCTTGACCATAAGGGTCGGAGTATCAGGGAACGTTTTTCCGTTAATAACCCACTGTTGTCCTGCCTCTCCGTTATAGACACCAAAATAGGTGTGGTCTAGAATGAGTGTAAACGTTCTGTCGAACACGGTCGAAGTATTGAATGGAGCCTGTGCCGGTGATCCATAATTAGTGATATCTAAAATCTCGCCTTCATCGAGCACATTTCGTTTCCCGTGTCCGTCTGGGCTATACACTATTCCTAGTGGTTTGTCTTC
>NZ_QCZG01000118.1 GCF_003097615.1 Pueribacillus theae | reverse complement strand
TTAATTGGCGGCTCCATTATTGCGGGTGGAACGCTAGGTCCATTAATTCCACCAAGCACACTGTTTATCATCTATGGTATGATGACAGAGCAATCGATTGGCCAGTTATTAATTGCCGGGCTTGTGCCAGGAATTATCCTTATGGCGCTCTATATGTTAACGATTTTTATACTCGTAACGATTAAACCTGATTGGGCTCCTTCAGTAAAAGACAAAATAACATGGAAAGAAAAATTTGCTTCATTAAAATCGACCATTTGGATCCTCATTCTATTTGCGATTGTAATCGGGGGAATGTACTTAGGGCTGTTTAACCCGACGGAAGCTGCAGGGATTGGTGCCGCTGCCACCTTTATTATCGCTCTCGTTCGAAGAAAGCTTACATTTAAGAATTTCATCGGTGCCATGTCAAGTACGTTAAAAACAACAGGGTTTTTATTCGCGATTATCATCATGGCTTTTCTCTTAAACTATTTTATGACGATTACGAAGAT
>NZ_QCZG01000117.1 GCF_003097615.1 Pueribacillus theae | reverse complement strand
ACAAGACGTATTTCCTTAATCAAGTCTTTTTAAAGTTCAGTGGATTACGGCAAGATAATCCATTTTCAAATATGTTTGGGGCAACGTGTTTAGCCATTATACAAGAACTCGAACCAGAACAGATTGCCCAAATGTCCATAGAAGAGCTCATTGAATTTCTTCAAGAGAAAGGGAAAAACCGTTTTGAAAATCCCGAGGAAATCGCAAAATATCTTCAAAAGATCGCCCGTGCTTCTTATCGGTTAAACAAGGCAATGGCTGATCCAGTCAATATTTCCTTATCTGTTACGCTTAGCGTAATCAAGCATATGGAGTCTGAAGTGAAGCGCTTAGATAAAGAAATTGCCAAGTTGATGAAAGGAACCCCCAATACACTCATTTCCATTAAAGGAGTGGGACCGGTATTCGCCGCTGGGTTAATCGCCGAAATCGGTGACATCAAGCGTTTTAAGAATCATCATGCATTAGCCAAATATGCAGGACTGGTCTGGAATCAGAACCAATCCGGCGAATTTGAAGCCGAAGAAACCAAGCGAAT
>NZ_QCZG01000116.1 GCF_003097615.1 Pueribacillus theae | reverse complement strand
ACAAGACGTATTTCCTTAATCAAGTCTTTTTAAAGTTCAGTGGATTACGGCAAGATAATCCATTTTCCAATATGTTTGGGGCAACGTGTTTAGCCATTATACAAGAACTCGAACCAGAACAAATTGCCCAAATGTCCATAGAAGAGCTCATTGAATTTCTTCAAGAAAAAGGGAAAAACCGTTTTGAAAATCCCGAAGAAATCGCAAAGTATCTTCAAAAAGTCGCCCGAGCTTCTTACCGGTTAAACAAGGCAATGGCTGATCCAGTCAATATTTCCTTATCTGTTACGCTCAGCGTACTCAAGCATATGGAGTCTGAAGTGAAACGCTTAGATAAAGAAATTGCCAAGTTGATGAAAGGAATCCCCAATACACTCATTTCCATAAAAGGAGTGGGACCGGTATACGCCGCTGGGTTAATCGCCGAAATCGGTGATATCAAGCGTTTTAAGAATCATCATGCACTAGCCAAATATGCAGGACTGGTCTGGAATCAGAGCCAATCCGGCGAATTTGAAGCCGAAGAAACCAAGCGAATGCTTACTGGTAACAAGTATCTTAGATAT
>NZ_QCZG01000115.1 GCF_003097615.1 Pueribacillus theae | reverse complement strand
CCCATTGTCGCTGTATTCGCTAAGCTTGAACCTGAAGCGGCAGCGAACAGCGCTGATGAACCGACAGTCGCCATACCCAAACCGCCCCGCAGCCGGCTTAACCACGCACGGAATGTTTGGAATAGCTCTGTACTGATTCCACAAACGTATAATAACTCTCCCATTAAAACAAACATCGGAATCGTGCTTAACGTATAATTAAAACTATGATCCCAAACAATTGTTTCAACTGCAGCAGTTAACGTATGCCAATCTTTCAAATAGATAATTCCGATAAAAGCCGGTACAGCCATCGCTACGGCGATAGGTACCCTCAAAAACATTAACACAAGCATCGCGACGATGCCTAAAAGCCCGATTACTTCAACAGCCATCGTATTCTCCCCCCTCTATCTACTTCTGGATTGGTTGAAAGATTCCAATCACAGAATTAATGCATTTTAACAGCGCTTCCAATCCCCACATCGTAAAACCGAGGATAATGATAAAATCAAACGGATAATAAGGAACTTCCAACAAACTTGTGCTTAGCTGCATTTCATTTTTATGGTTTAGGAAAACCCCGACATAAATGTAGGCAATAATCAGCGTGACCAC
>NZ_QCZG01000114.1 GCF_003097615.1 Pueribacillus theae | reverse complement strand
GGGGGAAAACGGACTATATTGTTAAGTGACAGTATCGTCGTTAAAAACATCAAAGAATGCATTAGTTGGAGAAAAAGTAAACTTTTGACAATACGAACAAACCAAAGGGGGTAAACTTATGATATTGAAACCACCTATTTTACGACAAGGTGACACCATTGGGATTGTTACTCTCGGGAGTCCATTAGATGAAAATGTTATTAATACCCGAATCAATATGTTAAAAAATATGGGGTTTGATGTAGTAGTTGGGGAACATGTATATTCCCAAAACGGGTTTCTTGCAGGCACCGACCAAGAGCGAGCAGTTGATTTAATGAATATGTTTCAAAATGAGCAAGTTAAAATGATACTGCCTACAAGAGGAGGGGTTGGGGTAGCCGGAATTCTTCCTTACCTTGATTATGAGATCATCCGGCAAAACCCGAAAATTGTAACGGGTTATAGCGATATTACGATATTATTAAATGTACTCTTTCAATATGCAGATTTAATGACATTCCATAGTCTCATGCTTATTAACTTTACTCCTGAAACTCCAGCGTACAATTATAATCAGTTTTTTTCCGTCGTTTCAACCTTAACAGCAACCCAGTTAATAGT
>NZ_QCZG01000113.1 GCF_003097615.1 Pueribacillus theae | reverse complement strand
CGTATTGTCAAAAGTTTCTTTGTAAAAACTTGTTTTTCAGTTGATATTACGCGGTTAAACACAAAAAACTTGTCACCCCCTCAGATCTAAGGTATTTATGAGGTAACCAAACACTCAAAACCCTTAGAAAGGTTGTGACAAGTTGTTACCTCCATTAATAGCGTATTTACTTGAATATATCAAGTTTCAAGAGAAAATTATTTTTGCTCTACTGGGAATTCTGTTAGGCAAATCGGTGGCTCGGGCAGCCTACGATGAACCTGTGAATAAGCCCTATCACAAACTGCAAGTTGATGAAATGCCTGTCATTGAAATTCCGGAAAAACTAGACTATCAAGAACTACTTATTGACTATCAAACAAAACATGGGAAAGCGTTAAAACCGGTGGCTCGTCGTAAAAATAGTGTGGTGAAAGTAACGGAAAATCTAACGTGCCCAAAATGTTCAGCACCTTCTTCGTTTCTTTACGCCAATAATGGCGATAAAGGCCAATATCAATGCAAAGTGTGTGCGTGTCTCTTTAGTAAACAAAATCGTTACTTGAAAGAAGCCATCATGAAATGTCCACATTGCCTAAAAACTTTAGAAAAGATCAAGGAACGTAAGGACTTCTATGTTTTCAAG
>NZ_QCZG01000112.1 GCF_003097615.1 Pueribacillus theae | reverse complement strand
TCTCAAGTTTGACAGTAAAAACCGCAGAAAACCCCGTTGTTACGGCATTTTCTGCGGTTTTTTTAGCATCAAAAAGTGCGTACTTTTTTTATTTTTTAGTCTGCTTTAAAATTTTTTTCATTCTTTTTTGTTCAATGATTTCTGTATCGGTTCTAAAACCAAACACCTCATGAAGTCGATCGGTTAAATCTGTACGTGTGTATGTAGGAATATAGCCTTCTCCTGCGTATTCAAGGACACGCATTTCTCTTAATGTTTGAATGATGGATGAACAGCTAAAGGCTTCATCCAGCTTTTTCTCTAGGATACGATACACCAACAAGGAAAGGAAGCAAGTTAAAAAGTGCGCTTTGATACGCTGGTCTTTTCGAACGAATACGGGCCTTGCACGCATTTCACTTTTTAAAATGCGGAACGTTTCTTCAATTTGCCATCGGCGTTGAGTAATCTGGACTACTTCTTCTACTGAGCCCTCTAAATTTGTACACACGCCATAAAATCCATCATATTTCGCTTCTTCTTGGATTACACTCTGATCCAGTGTGTGGCTCACCTTTTCTGCCACTTCTCCATCAGAGGTTACGTGTATGGAATCAATGAAACGTGCCGGATCATTCGTTCTTTTTTT
>NZ_QCZG01000111.1 GCF_003097615.1 Pueribacillus theae | reverse complement strand
AGAGGGGAGGAAAAATTGAATATTAAAATATGAAAAGATTGCATAAAAGCGAATCTTCCTATATAATATAATCAAAATATAATACGATTCATCTTCGGGGCGTGGTGAAATTCCCGACCGGCGGTATTGAAGTTTTTTATGCTTCTAAGCCCGCGAGCCTTTTAGGCAGGATTTGGTGAGATTCCAAAGCCGACAGTACAGTCTGGATGGGAGAAGATGGTGGTTGCCAGTGTTCATGCTATATTTTTGAACACTTATTAAGTATACGCTAATCATTCTCCCTCAAAGATTCATTTCTTTGAGGGTTTTTATATGAAGCGCGAAAAAAGGCAAGCCATTCTTCAAAGGATGAATCTCTATAAATGTGTGTTCAAAAAGGAGGACAACGAGAGGCAAGAAGATCGAGGAAGCGAAGTTCAGAGACTTGCACAGGAGGTGCTGACTTCTGCGTTGTGCACAGGACGTGCACGTTTTTAGCAGAAGAACCTTCATATCCTTTGTAGGATACGCGAGTACCGCAAGAACGAGCTGACAAAGAGATTCGAAGCCTATCGTTCCCGGACTTTTTGAACAACTTCTATAAGGAGAGAGGATTTTGAAGAAACTAAACATACATGACCCGCCGGGTCACAAACTTGGGATGAAAATGGTTCCATCCAATAGTTACC
>NZ_QCZG01000110.1 GCF_003097615.1 Pueribacillus theae | reverse complement strand
ACTTGCCTATGGGACAATGGGGTCGACAAGTTTTTCTCAGGAGATTTCTTTCCCTCCTTGCGGACACCTTTGTGTACTGCTTTTTTAGCCTGCTACCCATGACCCATCATTGAATTTCTAACCGCTGGTTGCACCTCTGACGTGGAAGGGGAAGTAGCGCCCCATAAATTGTTTTCCCGACAGATGAGTGCTGATGACGAGGCAGATCTAGATGGTTCTCATGGGCACCCAGGTCTGAGATTCACTTGATTACTGCTTTACCTGGAGGTGATACGATGTCGCAAATGTTAGTTGGTATAGACGTAAGCTTAAAATCCCACCATGTACAATTCATGGATGGAGATGGAATTTCTTTGGCCAGTTTTTCTGTGACCAACGATCAAAACGGGGCAGACACCCTGATTAAAAAAATGTTGGTTACAGCGGAAAAAGGGCAGCTAAATCAAGTTAAGGTTGGAATGGAAGCTACTTCAAATCTTGGCTGGCACCTTGCTCATTATCTTAGAGAACAACTTCAAGGATATGAGCCAGGCATCCAATCCCATATTTACGTCTTGAATGCGAGGAAAGTGGCTCGTTTTAAAAAAGGCTATGATTCCCTTGTGAAAAACGACCGCATTGATGCCTGGGTGATCGCAGACCATCTGCGTTTTGGACGACTGCCGATCGAAATGAAAGAATCCATTCAATATGAAGCCTTGCAGCGTTTAACGAGAACCCGTTTCCATCTTATGAAAAATATCGCTAGAGACAAGACGTATTTCCTTAATCAAGTCTTTTTAAAGTTCAGTGGATTACGGCAAGATAATCCAT
>NZ_QCZG01000109.1 GCF_003097615.1 Pueribacillus theae | reverse complement strand
ATGCAGGATTCGAACCTGCGACCCTCTGATTAAAAGTCAGATGCTCTACCAACTGAGCTAATGGCTCCTTTTACAAGTTTAAATAATTTATTTTTTCTATCTTAAGCACTTAAGCAAATTTATGTGGTGCCGGCAAGAGGACTTGAACCCCCAACCTACTGATTACGATTCAGTTGCTCTGCCAATTGAGCTACACCGGCAAGCAAACATGGTGGAGGATGACGGGCTCGAACCGCCGACCCCCTGCTTGTAAGGCAGATGCTCTCCCAGCTGAGCTAATCCTCCGAACGTATNCTCACAGGGAAACCCCATTACCATCGGCGCTGAAGAGCTTAACTTCCGTGTTCGGCATGGGAACGGGTGTGGCCTCTTCGCCATCGTCACTAGACAGTGTGTTTTGTTGTGAAGGATGTTCCTTCAAAACCAGATACGACATCCAATGTGATTGCTTTTCGTTGTCTAGCTTCAGCTCCTTGCTTCTATGAAAAATTTCTTTCTCGTTCGGGATAGGATAGAAAGCATCCCTTCCTCGAAAGAGCATTTTTCTACGAAGCAGAACAGTCGCTTCAGCATTTCGTTTGTCCAGCCTCAGCGGCTTGCCTCTTGCTAAAGTTTTCTTCTTCAGTTGGGATTCGCATCCCGCCTTCTGAAGAAGCACTTTTGCAGCGAAGCAGTACAGCCGCCTCGGCTTTTCTTATCCAGCTCCGGCTCCTAGCCCCTCGCAAAAAATGTCATCTTGCTGTGGTGGCTGAAAAGCTGCCTCCTCGCAAGCTGGAATTTTTTGTCGGGGCTGTACAGTCGCCTCCGCTTTATTTGGTTAAGTGTTCGACCGATTAGTATCTCTCAGCTCCACGTGTCGCCACGCTTCCACACGAGACCTA
>NZ_QCZG01000108.1 GCF_003097615.1 Pueribacillus theae | reverse complement strand
AACGTTTTAAAAAAGATCCACAAGCATTTAAAGTGAGATATATTTTTCGGGAGTTTCACTTTGATTTCAAGCCGTTAAGCAAGGAAACACCTGTGAAACCAAAGGTTGATCTTTCTCGTATTCACGTGTCTCCCCATACGCTGGGATTGATTTTGACCTATCATGTGAACTACGGTCTGTCAGCCCGTAAAACAGCTGCATTGATGTATGATGTGCACAGTATGAAAATTTCGCATCAAACGATTTTAAATTACGTCAATAGCGTTGCCCTTATCACAAAGCCATTCATTGATCATTATCCGTATGAGCTATCCAATAGCTTTTGTGGAGATGAGACCTATATTCGGGTGAAGGGGCGCTGGCATTATCTGTTCTTTTTCTTTGATACAGTAAAGAAAATTATTTTGTCCTACCCTGTTTCATCAAACAGAGACACATTATCTGCCATCAAGGCACTGGATCAAGTCTTACAAAAGTTCAAGACCATTCCAGAGGACTTGGTATTTGTTGTAGATGGCAATCCCATTTACATTCTGGCTCAGCATTACTTTGCCCAGTATGACATTCACTTTGACATTCATAAGGTCATTGGACTAACCAATGATGACCCTGTTTCTAAAGAATATCGCCCGATGAAGCAAGTTATCGAACGGCTTAATCGCACATTTAAGGGCAATTACAGGGCGACAACCGGATTTGGTTCTCAGGAAGGATCGGTTTCCTATGTGACACTTTTTGTGGCGTATTTTAATTTCCTCAGACCACATGCCACACTGGAATATAAAGTGCCTGTCATCATCCCAGAACTTGAAAAGATGCCGAATATGCCAGAAAGATGGACAACCCTCATCACGTTGGCTCAAGACTTTTTGGTTAATCAGCAATCAGCCTAACTTTTTGATT
>NZ_QCZG01000107.1 GCF_003097615.1 Pueribacillus theae | reverse complement strand
CGGATCATTCGTTCTTTTTTTTCCTAATTGAGTTGGTTTATCCATTTTTTTGAGTGCACGTTCAATCTGTTTTTCCCGAACAGATTGGTGGTACCGTTTATATTTTGGGGAAAATGTGACAACTAAGCGTTGTTCTAAACCATTTTCATGAATCCAACGTTCTTTATAATAAGTGGACTGATCCTTCTCCATCTCTAAGTCTAGTAAGTTGATGGTTTTCTTTTTTCCTCCTGTATGATTGGTTGATGTCCAGTCTGTTGGATCTAAAGCCCATTCTTTCAAATGTTTTTTTAGTTTTTTGATGGATTGTGTTGTAACATATGCGCGATTCCCCATAGAATTATACAGCCGGTTTTCATGAGAAGAAAGCCCAGCATCTGTACAGACGACAAACTGAGAGAGTTTAAAATCTTTTAGGATTCTTTTTTCTAATGGCTTTAATGTTGGCTGTTCATTCTGATTGCCAGGGTTCATCACAAAGGCAAGAGGCAATCCGCTGCCATCCATAAATAAGCCCATTTGAACAATCGGATTCGGTCGATGTTCCTTCGACATACCGTATTGCTTAAGGCCATCGCTTTCTTCTATTTCGAAATAAAAATTTGTGCAGTCATAATACAAAATTGATGTGTTTCGGTCGATAAGGCTTTGACTATTCTTGTAGACAGACGCTTCAATCATATTTGCTTCATCTGCAAGTACATCTAACGCACGATAAATGTGCTGAGATTCTACCGAATGTGCTTCGAGTAGTTCAGTGGCACGTTCAAAAGTTCCCTTTTTTGAAGTAGGATGTAAAATCCTCATATATATTAAACGGGAGAGAATCGCATTTAGGTCAAAGGAAAAATTATATTTTTTCGAAATAGAGTTACAGATCTGATTTAATTTCAATTGATGATAAATGGATTGTAGGAAAAGATATCCTATGATAAAGGAGCGTTGTGTTCCTTTTCGGATCTGTTTGTTTGGATTGTAAGCCGCCATAATTTTTGCGTTTTCAGTTTTCTCTTCTTCCGTTCGTTTCTTTGCATAA
>NZ_QCZG01000106.1 GCF_003097615.1 Pueribacillus theae | reverse complement strand
TCATGGCAATTCACATGTTCAATGTCATGCCACCCGTTCTTCTGGTGGTTAAAACCCTCGTTTTCTATTTTCCAGCGACTACGCCCCGCCTGGACAAGTCTTTCTGCGTTCTTTTTCGTTATTTTGATGTCTGTAATAAACAGAAACTGCTGCTTTTTCTTATCCTTCGTTTCTATCACTGCTTCCAGAAGGTTTACGCCTCTTTCGTTGTATGGAAGATCATTAACCCAAAAAATACTGGCTTTTTTATCGTTTTCTTCCAGCGATTTGATTGCCCAAAATTCCGAGGCGATGCTTTGAATCCTGCCTTCCTTAAAACGGAAGATGTATTGCCATTTGTTTTCATCACAGATGTCAAAGACAGGTTCACATGCATAAAGGCTGTCACCCAAAAGGCAGATAGGCAGGCGTTTGAATGTGCTTTTGATTTTCTTGGCCAGCCTTTTGAATGCCTTTAATTCACAGTCCTGCTTGGAGACATCTTCTGATTCGTTTTCAATAAACTCTGAAGCGATGCTAAACACCATATCCGCAACGACGAACTTGGCTTCCAAGACATGATGCATATAGATAACCTTTGTTTCCCCGGTTTCTTTATCCTTGTATTCCCGTCTCAGGCAATGCTCGCAGTGCTTTTCCTTAAACGTGTGCATTCCTGTGCCATCCACGACGACAGGCCAATATTTATCCGCTATTCGGTAAGCTTCAAAGCATCTTTTCTTAAGAAGTGTCTTAATCATATAAGTCCTAATTTTCTCAAGTTCTTTCCCATCCAGCTTGGATAAAAAGTCATTAACCGTGTCATAGTGGGGCAGCTCTTCGAGTTGTCTTAACCCCAAAACTTTTTTTACATTTTCAATGCATTCTTCCTTGTTAAAGCGTTCTGTCATGCTTCTCATTGAATCGATTCCAACTGCATTTTTCAGGAGAATCGTATAAAGAATCGTCTCCGTTCCGTAAGTAATATAGCTTTGGTGCCTTGGGTCTTTTACCTTTTTTAATCTGTCTATAAATTCCTTAAAGAAATGACGCTGAGTTTTGATGAACTCGAAGAAAAAGTTTTTATTTTTTTCTCTTTCACGTTTTTCTTTTCTTGTAACCATCCATAAATCCCCCTAAAAAGCGATAAATACAGTTAAATTATCCCATATTTATCAAAATTTAGGGGGGAATTATCTCGAAGAATTTTTACTC
>NZ_QCZG01000105.1 GCF_003097615.1 Pueribacillus theae | reverse complement strand
GTAAAGCTGATAATTGAATGATTTTTCTAAATTCCCCCTTGTGCTTTTTCTTTTATTTGAACATAATGTATTTAGAAGGTAGTAAATGATACTAAATGACGTTAAATGATTCTAAATGCAGGGTAATTACATTCAAAACGAAACTAGGCAAAAGGGGGAGGAAGAATGTTAAGTGATCGTGAGTTACACAAGTTAGCAATTGAAGATGGGTTGGTACAACCATATAACCCTGAATATTGCGAAGGAGCAACGATAAATTTAACGTTGGCCCCACTTGTTAAACGCTATTCTTCTGATGAACCTATTGTTCTTGGGAACCCAATAACTGAGGATCATTATGAGTCAATCGATATATCACATGAAGAATTTTCAATTCAACCAAAAGAATCAATTTTAATTCAAACACATGAGTTTATAAAAGTTCCCGAAAATATGTCCGCGCGTATTTATGAGCGATTCAGCATAAAATCTTTAGGACTAGTAATTAGTCCTGCTCATTACATGAACCCCGGTTACCGAGGAACAGTTAGCTTAGTCGCGTTTAATTCAACTTCTGTTCCAGTAAGGCTTGTTCCAGGGATAAAAATTTGTCAGTTGGCGCTTTTTAAACTTAATACTGAGCCGGTGAAGCCTTATGAAAAACAAGACGCTAAATACATGGACGCTACAGAGGTTAGCATATCAAAGCTTCACTTGGATAAAGAAATACAGGAATTTTTAAAGGAAAAAGGAATTAATAAAGTTTCTGATGATATGGCTCACGCGTTGGGAAAGCATTTAATGTCTCATATTAAATCAGCTGCTAGAGATTTGGCTGAAATAGCGAAACAAAAACTAAATGAAGGTAAAATATGAGTAACCTGCGGGACATTGTTAGAAGGCACATAGAATCAGAAACTATGCAGGAATGGGAACTCTCTGGACATTCCAATGAACAAAAAATACAAATGCTAGATTATCTTGCAAAAGAAGGCCTAATTGACAAAAAAGTTGATAGTATCCTAGATGCTTTTCGAGATGAAATTGAAAAGGATTCACCAAGAAAGAAAAGACAAAGACGAAATAAAGCGGTTTATGCCATTTTAAACCTTATTTTAACCACGCTAATAGCTGTTGCCGCAAGTTCTGGAAATTGGTTTTTCTTATGGGGAATGGCTGTAGTAAGTGCTGTGATCCATGTTTACTTTACAATCTATAGCGATTAATTTAAAAAAGTTAACTAAGAGTCCT
>NZ_QCZG01000104.1 GCF_003097615.1 Pueribacillus theae | reverse complement strand
GGGTCTGCGTAAAATCTTGTGTAAGTAATATTCGGCAATCTTCGCAAGGCAAGAAAACATAGGTATGAAAAATACAGTCTAGGCAATACTATAATTGCCTTTTACCATAAAACAGGGTAGGGCAATGCAGAAGTGCAACCTGAGCGGTTTTATGGTTTTTACACTAAAACGGACGGACAAGATCTGTCCGTTTTTTTGTCCGTTTTAGGGAAAACAAATGCGACAAACTTCAGGGGTTTGGGGACAGAGTCCCCAATTATGATGTTTGATTCATAATCTCAAGCTGGCTCAAGATTATGTCCCAATTACGATAACGCATAGTCCACTTTTTTGTAATATTTTGTGATGCCAAATAAAGCATTTTCCTTAAGCTATCATCATTAGGGAAAATTGACTTTGTTTTGGTCACTTTTCTAAATTGGCGATGTAACCCTTCGATTATATTCGTAGTATATATTATTCGCCTAATTTCTGACGGATATGCAAAGAAGGTAGCCAAAATATCCCAATTTTCTTCCCATGATCTAACTGCAGTTGGATACTCTTTACCCCATTTTTCTTTAAACTCTATGAGCCTTTCCATGCCCGATTCTTCATTAATAGACGTATAGATTAATTTTAAATCAGCGACAAATTCTTTTATGTGTTTATAAGAAACATACTTTGTACTTGAACGAATCTGGTGAATGATACAACGTTGAATACCAGAGAAAGGATACACGGCTTGAATGGCCTCCCTAAAACCTGTAAGCCCATCTACACAAAATAGATTAACCGTTTTAACGCCTCTTGTTTTCAAATCATTCAACACGCCTAGCCAAAATTTACTACTTTCATTTCCCCCAACCCAAATGCCCAATATTTCTTTATAGCCTTCATTGTTAATTCCCAATACAACATAGGCTGCTTTCGAGACAATTTGATGATTATCTCGAATTTTATAATGGATGGCATCCATGAAGATAAAAGGGTAATAGGCTTCAAGTGGCCGGCTTTGCCACTCATTTACTTGGGGCATAACCTTCTCACTAATCTTACTGACTAACTCAGAGGAAATCTCAATACTATAGAGATCTTTAACCTGTTCCTGGATATCCCTTGTCGACATACCGTGAGCGTAAAGAGATAGTATTTTTTCCTCCAGACCGTCCACATTTCTTTGGTATTTATCTAAAATTTGCGGCTCATACGAGCCATTTCTGTCTCGGGGAACGTTTACCTCAACTTCACCAAATTGCGTTTTTAATTTCCGTTTTGTTGAGCCATTTCGATAATTATTAGGACCATCACCCCGACGTTGGTGCTTTTCATACCCCAGCTGCTCATCAATTTCACATTGAAGTACTTCCTCCAAGACATCGGAAAACATTTCTTTAATTGTTTCCATGATTTGATTGGTACTTGTGAATTTTTTCTCCCTTACAAGTTCTTTAATAAGTTCCTTAGGTAATTTCATTACGAAAAACCCTCCTCAGCAAAATTATTATCCTAATTCTTGCCAAGGAGGATTGATTTGAA
>NZ_QCZG01000103.1 GCF_003097615.1 Pueribacillus theae | reverse complement strand
ACTCAACTTTCGCACCTAGTAAAAATTAAAATATTCAAGTTCCTGTAAAGTTCATATCCGTTTAAGTATAGTGCTTGACTTTAAGAAAAAACATGAAAAACACCTCAACGTTTGGTATAGTTGATTTGCCTATAATCACTATTACCATACAGAAGAGGTGCCTCTATATGATAACGGATAATAATCAAAACAAGCAACTACCAAATGAATTAGCTTCAACTTTTAAAGAGTTAAATGTATTAAAACATTTAAGAAAAGCTGGTATAACCAAGTCTTTCGGCTTTTCTTGTGCTTATCTTTTCCAATTGATCTTTTGTTTGATCTTTGAAAACAAGAATTGGTTCAGAACACTTGAAAGTAAAAAATCGGCTGATTTTCCGGCTAAAGATGCGGTCTATCGTTTCTTGAATCAATCTACCTTTTCGTGGCGGAAATTTTTACTCTTCCTTAGTACTTACACAATTGGGAAGGTAACGAAACTAACGAGTCATAATCGCCCGAAAGTATTAATTTTAGATGATTCCTCGTATGAGAGAAACCGCAGTAAGTCTGTTGAATTACTAGCCCGTTGCTTTGACCATGCGTCCCAAAAAATGCGTTTCTATAAAGGGTTTCGCATGCTTACTCTTGGTTGGTCTGATGGCGCTACTTTCATCCCAGTGGACTTTTCTTTACTTAGCTCAAAGAAAAGTCAAATCAACGGTATATCCACGAAAATTGATAAGCGTAGCACAGGATACAGACGAAGAATAGAAGCACTACAAACGGCACCAGAACAAATACCTAATATGATTAAAAGAGCCATGAATGCTGGGATTGATGCCTCTTACGTATTGATGGATACTTGGTTCACCCATCAGCCTCTTATTAAGAACATTAAAGAACAGGGACTTGATGTAATAGGTATGGTCAAAAACCTGAGACAGCGCTATCTTGTTGACGGTAAAAGTATAAGTTTAGACCAACTTTATCGTTTGGCGAAGCCAGTAACCGGAAAGAAAGGCATTCTACGCTCAATTTATACAACACAAGCCAACGGAGTTCCCGTTAAGGTTGTATTTGTTCGCAACCGCAATAAAAAGAGTGACTGGCTAGCGATTTTGAGTACAGACTGCACGTTGAATGACCAAGAAATCATTCGTATTTATGGTATGCGATGGGATATTGAAGTCTTTTTCAAAACAACCAAATCCTTATTAAAGCTCCAAAAGGAATTTCAAGGTCGTTCGTACGATTCATTAGTTAGTCATACAACCATTGTCTTTGCAAGATATATAGTGCTTTCATGGCAAAATCGATATAGTATAGACCATCGCACATTGGGTGGTATGTTTTATGAACTTTGCGATGAAATCAGTGAACTTGATTGGGCTGTAGCTCTACAGCAATTAATTGAGCTTCTTGAAGATGCCTTAAAAAAGAGTAGTAAAAAGATACAAAAACTAATCAAAGGTCAACTACAACAATGGATTGCAGGCTTACCTAATTATATCAAGGTATATCTGCCTGTTTCAGTCTGCGAAAGTTGAGT
>NZ_QCZG01000102.1 GCF_003097615.1 Pueribacillus theae | reverse complement strand
GTTACGAAGGTGTTCTTAGGAATCTCCATCTTCAAATTTCGTAAGAAATTAAGGTGGAGTAGTTCAATCTTAAATTCTGGCTGGATTGAAAAACGCTATGTTATGATATTGAGAAAGTTTTGTAAGGAGGTTTTATCACTTGTCTTGGGAAAAACTGTTGACTTACATCACATACGAAAATTTGATTTCGATTGGGATTTCAATCGGTATCTTATTATTGTTTTTGTTTTTTAGGAAAATTTTTACGAAATATGTGTTTGCCATCTTGCTAAAGATAAGCAAAAAAACACCGACTGAAATCCTTTCTTCTATCTTCCTTGCGTTCAAGAAGCCCATTCAGTGGCTGTTTATCATTATTGGGGTATATTTGGCGGCAAAGTATTTTCCGTTTTTTGATCATAAAAACGAGTTATTTCTTAATTTAATCCGTGTATCAGTTATCATTATCATTACGTGGGGGTTAGTAAATTTAGCATCAGCCTCTTCCTTATTCTTTACCAATTTGAATGAAAGATACAATTTTCACATTGATGAAATCCTTATCCCATTTTTTTCAAGAGCATTAAAATTTATCATTATTGCAATCAGCCTTAGTGTCATCGCTCAAGAATTCGATTACGAAGTGAACGGATTTGTTGCGGGATTGGGCTTGGGTGGACTTGCTTTTTCATTGGCGGCCCAAGATGCGCTAAAGAATTTATTTGGCGGAATTGTCATTATTACAGAAAAGCCATTTACAATCGGAGATTGGATTTTAACACCTAATGTGGAAGGGACCGTTGAGGATATTAATTTCCGGAGTACAAAAGTCCGCACATTTGCTGATGCACTTGTTACAGTTCCTAACGCTACACTGGCGAACGACCCGATAACAAACTGGAGCAAAATGGGAAAACGGCAAATTACGTTTGACATCCATGTGGAGAACACGACACCAAAAGATAAGCTGCAAGGTGCCATGAAACAAATTGAGGAATTGATTAAAAATCATCCCGGCGTCCATCCGGAGACCATTTTTGTAAAATTTAATGATTATAGTGATCATGGGCTGCAGATATACTTTTATTTCTTTACTAAAACAACAAATTGGGGAGAATACTTGGATATTAAAGAGGAAATAAACTTTAAAATCTTGGAGATCCTCAAGAGGAAAAACATTGAAATTGCTTTTTGTTGCTAGTGGATGGCGGATAGACATTCCAACATACATACCTCGTCGGTTTCTGAGCATACTAAGGTTGAAAAGGAGGAATGTACTATGCCAAAACCAGACGATCGTTCAAACAATCCTGAACGAATTGAAAGAGCCATTGGCAACACGCTGCAAAATATGAATGAGGCTGAAGATTATTTAAAAGCCCATGCTGATGCCATGAGCGAAGAACAAAAACAACAAATTAAAGAAAAAAATAAACGAAGAGAAGAAAGCATCGAAGGCTTCCGCGAAGAACTGAAAGATGAAGTGAACGATTAAAAAAGCGATCACAAAATAAAAAAGCATGAAGGTGGTTATTCAATCACTTTCATGCTTTTTTATTTGTGAAAAGAAAACCATACGCTAGGCGTATGGTTCCGGAAAGCTTTCAGCGATGTATCAAAA
>NZ_QCZG01000101.1 GCF_003097615.1 Pueribacillus theae | reverse complement strand
TTATATCCATTCCTTTCGCTTCGCTCAAGGCACAAAACGCTATGAAACAATTGTGCCTCGAGCGTTATTTTTATTATTCTAAAGTCATAGGGATAACAGTCAACTACAAATCACGTGGAGGTGAGTGGGCTGCTCTGGTTGCAGAGTGACCGCATGTTTATATGTGTAGATTGCCTTTCCAAGCACAAATAAGTGTGACTTCGAGCACGCAGACTTATCTTTGTATAAACAACTACTCGTTTATTGCTGGGCAATCAGTCAATGCTGTCTATCCCTATCATTCTCTGAAAGGATCGTTCCCTATGGCTTTAAAAATCGTATATCCCATTTGTTGTGGAATCGATGTCCACAAAACCTTTGTTGTTGCCTGTATTGCTTCAACTAACAAAGGAGTTACTACTTACAAACGCCATCGCTTTTCTACCTATACAAAAGGATTGAATGAGTTGTCACAATGGCTTTGTGAGAATAACTGTAAGGATGTCTGTATGGAATCTACCGGGAAATACTGGATTCCCGTGTTTAATGTACTTGAAGATTCCTGCAACATTACTCTGGCACATCCTAAGTACGTCAAGGCGATCCGTGGTAAAAAGACGGACCAAAAAGACGCCAAATGGATTGCTGATTTGTTTAAGCATGATCTTGTAGCTGGGAGCTTTATGCCTCCACTTGAGATTAGACAGTTACGTGACCTTATGCGTTATCGTTTTAAACTGACTAATTTTATGTCAAGTGAGAAAAACCGTCTTCAAAACAGTTTAACCGTGTCTAACATCCAACTTGGAAATGTTGTTTCAGATACCTTCGGCAAAAGCTCTATGAACATCATTGAAAAGCTCCTTAAAAATCCTTTAGACACTACTTTTGATATTGAACCTTTAATTCACGGCTCCATGAAGAATAAACTTCCTGAATTGGAACTCGCCATTGACGGATTTATTACACCAGAGCAAGCCGGGAAATTAAAGGTGATTAAACAGCATTATGAAGACCTTCTGTCTCGTAAAGCTGACCTTGAAAACATCATTCTTTCCCTTGCCGCGTCCTACACAGAGGAAATTAACTTGATCTTAACTGTTCCGTCCTTTAAGAACATCTTTTCCGCCATTGCCGTGGTTTCAGAAATAGGTGTCAATATGGACGTGTTTCCGACAGCTAAGCATTTATGTTCCTGGGCAGGACTTACACCCACCAATAACGAGAGTGCCGGCAAGAAAAAGTCAGTAAGAATTTCGAGAGCAGGCTGCTACATAAAGCCTCTTTTGGTACAGTGTGCTACCTCTGTAGTCAAAAGTGAAAAGCATCCCGAAATTCGAAACCGCTATTTGAAACTCAAAAAACGCAGGGGTCACAAACGAGCAATTATTGCCATTGCACGCATGCTTTTAACCGCTATCTACAACATTCTCAAAAAGAAAGAACCATATAATCCTGAATTATATAAAAAAGCCGACGTTCTTCCAGTAAACCGTGAAATTACGGTAGAACAGGCTATTTTATTAGCTAAAAGTCAAGGCTTTAAAGTGCTTCCGGTGGCAACTTCAACCTAATGTCTTTTTAACCAAATATTTCCATTAAAGTCATTAATAGATGGCTTGTTTTCCTATGCCCTCTTTTTCAGTGGTTGCCCGTAGGAGTTATTTCAGACTT
>NZ_QCZG01000100.1 GCF_003097615.1 Pueribacillus theae | reverse complement strand
TCGAGGCACAATTGTTTCATAGCGTTTTGTGCCTTGAGCGAAGCGAAAGGAATGGATATAAACATGAAAAAAACAATACTTGTTATCTTTTTATGTTTGGTTGGGTATACGACTTATTTAGATTTGGCAAAAGGAACGTTGCAGAAACTAGATGATGCGCCTCCATCAGAAGATGTTTCCATGCCTTATGAGTCACTAGCTGTTACGCCTGGCGAAACCGTACTGTCAGCTATGGAGAAATTAAATGGCACATTGCCAGTATCGATTGATAAAGCAGTTGACGATTTCAAAAAATTGAACCCTGAGACGGATCCGATGGAGATAAAAGCGGGAGAAACTTACAAATTTCCTTTGTATAAATAAATGTTAAAAAGACCGAAAATGCTTGTTTAACTTGCCAAAAATTCATTCCAATTGCTACAATAGCTAGTAATGACATATAATGACGCAGAGAATTTATCCTGCTTGATGGCATAAAAGGAGCGATACATGTATGAGTGAGATAACTCATCGCACGAAAACTAGACCTGTTAAAGTTGGAAATTTAACGATTGGCGGCAACAATCAAGTTGTTGTCCAAAGTATGACGACAACGAAGACGCACGATGTTGAAGCTACCGTTGCTGAAATAAATCGTTTGGAAGAAGCCGGCTGTCAAATCGTTCGAGTGGCGTGCCCTGATATGCGGGCCGCAGAAGCAATTCCAAAAATAAAAGAAAGAATTACTATCCCCCTTGTTGTTGATATTCATTTCGATTATCGATTGGCTTTAAAAGCGATTGAAGGCGGCGCAGATAAAATCCGGATTAATCCTGGGAATATAGGAAAAAGAGAAAAAGTTGAGGCCGTCGTAAAAGCAGCGAAAGAAAAAGGAATTCCCATCCGGATTGGTGTAAATGCTGGTTCATTGGAGAAAAAAATTCTTGAAAAATATGGTTATCCAACGGCTGACGGCATGGTGGAAAGCGCCCTTCATCATATAAAAATATTGGAAGATCTCGATTTTCACGACATTATTGTTTCTCTAAAGGCTTCGGATGTTAACTTAGCCATCGAAGCTTATGAAAAAGCTGCAAAAGCTTTTGACTACCCTCTTCACCTTGGAATTACAGAATCGGGAACGCTTTTTGCCGGAACGGTGAAGAGTGCAGCCGGGCTTGGAGCGATTTTATCAAAAGGGATCGGAAACACGTTAAGAATATCGTTAAGTGCCGATCCAGTTGAAGAAGTAAAAGTCGCAAGAGAATTGCTTAAATCATTTGGATTGGCTTCAAACGCAGCTACACTCATATCATGCCCAACTTGCGGCAGAATTGAAATTGATTTAATTAGCATTGCTAATGAAGTCGAGGAATACATTTCAACGATAAAAGCCCCCCTTAAAGTTGCAGTTCTTGGCTGTGCGGTTAACGGTCCGGGCGAAGCAAGAGAAGCAGATATCGGGATAGCCGGAGCCAGAGGAGAAGGCCTCCTTTTCCGTCACGGTGAGATTATCCGTAAAATTCCTGAAGACAAAATGGTCGAAGAGTTGAAAAAAGAAGTTGATAAGTTAGCTGAAGAACATTATGCAAAATTAGCGAACCAACAATAATCATCAGTCAGGGCATGAGATCAAATTTTCAAAAGAGGCTGGGACAAAACCCCAGTAAATAAAAAGTAAGGCGTTGGAGCTTACACTAAAAAAGTGT
>NZ_QCZG01000099.1 GCF_003097615.1 Pueribacillus theae | reverse complement strand
CAGACAACCAGGATGTTGGCTTAGAAGCAGCCATCATTGAAAGAGTGCGTAATAGCTCACTGGTCGAGTGACTCTGCGCCGAAAATGTACCGGGGCTAAACGGATCACCGAAGCCGTGGATTCCGGAGGTCAGATATCAGAGGCCGGAAATCAGAGAAAAGGAAGAAGAATAAATGGCGAGCAGTTATCATGAACTCAGAGTGTATGAAATCTCTTATGACTTAGCACTTCAAGTTCACCGATTAACGCAGACATTTCCAGACTTTGAAAAATATGAACTTGGTAGTCAACTTAGAAGAGCAGCGATATCCATTCCTGTAAATATTGCGGAAGGATATGGCAAGAAAAGCTCATTAGCTGACTTTAAACGGTTTTTATATATCGCCCAAGGTTCAAAAGATGAAGTCAAGGTTCTTCTTGAAATGGTAAAGGATCTTGGTTACATTCCTAATGATACGTTTGAACGAATGTATCGGCATTATGATGAATTAGGAAAACAATTGTACCGTATGATTCAAACCTGGGGATAATCTCGATTTCTGACATCTGGTTTCTGACATCTGACTTCTGGAATGGTAGGGGAGCGTTCTAAGTGCGGCGAAGCGAGACCGGAAGGACTCGTGGAGCGCTTAGAAGTGAGAATGCCGGTATAAGTAGCGAAAAGAGGGGTGAGAATCCCCTCCGTCGAAAGCCTAAGGTTTCCTGAGGAAGGCTCGTCCGCTCAGGGTAAGTCGGGACCTAAGCCGAGGCCGAAAGGCGTAGGCGATGGGCAACAGGTTGAAATTCCTGTACCACCTCCTCTCCGTTTGAGCAACGGGGGGACGCAGGAAGGTAGGGCAAGCGTGCTGATGGAGTGCACGTCCAAGCAGTAAGGCTGTCAGCGAGGCAAATCCCGCTGGCGGAAGGCTGAGCTGTGATGGCGAGGGAAACAGAAGTACTGAAGTTCCCGATCCTACACTGCCAAGAAAAGCCTCTAGCGAGGAGAGAGGTGCCCGTACCGCAAACCGACACAGGTAGGCGAGGAGAGAATCCTAAGACGCTCGGGAGAACTCTCGTTAAGGAACTCGGCAAAATGACCCCGTAACTTCGGGAGAAGGGGTGCTTTCAGGGGTGAGAGCCCAGGAGAGCCGCAGTGACTAGATCCAAGCGACTGTTTAGCAAAAACACAGGTCTCTGCCAAGCCGCAAGGCGAAGTATAGGGGCTGACACCTGCCCGGTGCTGGAAGGTTAAGAGGAGGGGTTAGCTTAGGCGAAGCTCTGAATTGAAGCCCCAGTAAACGGCGGCCGTAACTATAACGGTCCTAAGGTAGCGAAATTCCTTGTCGGGTAAGTTCCGACCCGCACGAAAGGTGCAACGACTTGGATACTGTCTCAACGAGAGACCCGGTGAAATTATAGTATGCGTGAAGATGCGCATTCCCCGCGACAGGACGGAAAGACCCCATGGAGCTTTACTGTAGCTTGATATTGGATTTTGGTATCGCTTGTACAGGATAGGTAGGAGCCATGGAAGCCGGGCCGCCAGGTTCGGTGGAGGCAACGGTGGGATACTACCCCTGCGGTACTGAAGTTCTAACCCGCAGCCGTCATCCGGCTGGGAGACAGTGTCAGGTGGGCAGTTTGACTGGGGCGGTCGCCTCCTAAAAGGTAACGGAGGCGCCCAAAGGTTCCCTCAGAATGGTTGGAAATCATTCG
>NZ_QCZG01000098.1 GCF_003097615.1 Pueribacillus theae | reverse complement strand
CAGGGCTGTTACCTCCTATGGCGGGCCTTTCCAGACCGCTTCATCTACTCCGTCCTTTTCTTACTCCATATGGTGTGTCCTACAACCCCAAGAGAAAACTCTCTTGGTTTGGGCTCTTTCCGTTTCGCTCGCCGCTACTCAGGAAATCGAATGTTTCTTTCTCTTCCTCCGGGTACTTAGATGTTTCAGTTCCCCGGGTCTGCCTCCCTACACCCTATGGATTCAGGTGTGGGTACTGTCCCATTACGGACAGTGGGTTCCCCCATTCGGAAATCTTCGGATCAAAGCTTACTTACGGCTCCCCGAAGCATATCGGTGTTCGTCCCGTCCTTCTTCGGCTCCTAGTGCCAAGGCATTCACCGTGCGCCCTTACTTACTTAACCAATTAAAAATTGATTATTAAATAAAAACTTGCATCAGTTCATGACTGACTGACTAACTGTATTTCTTTTGGATGTCGTTATCTAGTTTTCAAGGAACATACAAGCGAACAATTTCTTATTCGCTTCTTTGAAAGAACATCGTTCTTCCAAAACCAAACAAAACGCTCAAGCTTTTTACAGGGTGCGGCAATCTCTTGCCCGCAGTGCCTGATTCTTCCTTAGAAAGGAGGTGATCCAGCCGCACCTTCCGATACGGCTACCTTGTTACGACTTCACCCCAATCATCTGTCCCACCTTCGGCGGCTGGCTCCTTACGGTTACCCCACCGACTTCGGGTGTTACAAACTCTCGTGGTGTGACGGGCGGTGTGTACAAGGCCCGGGAACGTATTCACCGCGGCATGCTGATCCGCGATTACTAGCGATTCCGACTTCATGCAGGCGAGTTGCAGCCTGCAATCCGAACTGAGAATGGCTTTTTGGGATTCGCTCCACCTCGCGGCTTCGCTGCCCGTTGTACCATCCATTGTAGCACGTGTGTAGCCCAGGTCATAAGGGGCATGATGATTTGACGTCATCCCCACCTTCCTCCGCATTGTCTGCGGCAGTCATATTAGAGTGCCCAACTCAATGCTGGCAACTAATCTCAAGGGTTGCGCTCGTTGCGGGACTTAACCCAACATCTCACGACACGAGCTGACGACAACCATGCACCACCTGTCTCCGCTGTCCCCGAAGGAAAAGCCCTATCTCTAGGACGGCCAGCGGGATGTCAAGACCTGGTAAGGTTCTTCGCGTTGCTTCGAATTAAACCACATGCTCCACCGCTTGTGCGGGCCCCCGTCAATTCCTTTGAGTTTCAGCCTTGCGGCCGTACTCCCCAGGCGGAGTGCTTAATGCGTTTGCTGCAGCACTGAGGGTGGAAACCCCCAACACCTAGCACTCATCGTTTACGGCGTGGACTACCAGGGTATCTAATCCTGTTCGCTACCCACGCTTTCGCGCCTCAGCGTCAGTGACAGACCAGAGAGCCGCCTTCGCCACTGGTGTTCCTCCACATCTCTACGCATTTCACCGCTACACGTGGAATTCCACTCTCCTCTTCTGTACTCAAGTCCCCCAGTTTCCAATGACCGCTTGCGGTTAAGCCGCAAGATTTCACATCAGACTTAAAGGACCGCCTGCGCGCGCTTTACGCCCAATAATTCCGGACAACGCTTGCCACCTACGTATTACCGCGGCTGCTGGCACGTAGTTAGCCGTGGCTTTCTGGTGAGGTACCGTCATGGCAAGGGCAGTGACTCCCTTACTTGTTCTTCCCTCACAACAGAGCTTTACGATCCGAAAACCTTCTTCACTCACGCGGCGTTGCTCC
>NZ_QCZG01000097.1 GCF_003097615.1 Pueribacillus theae | reverse complement strand
TTTAAAAATTCTCGTGCTATTCGTGCTTTGACACTGATGATTCCACAGTAGCTCAGTGGTAGAGCTATCGGCTGTTAACCGATCGGTCGCAGGTTCGAATCCTGCCTGTGGAGCCAATGGAGAGCTGTCCGAGCTGGCCGAAGGAGCACGATTGGAAATCGTGTAGGCGGTGTAGAACCGTCTCGAGGGTTCGAATCCCTCGCTCTCCGCCATGCCAGTTTTTCTGAATGGCCCGTTGGTCAAGTGGTTAAGACACCGCCCTTTCACGGCGGTAACACGGGTTCGAATCCCGTACGGGTCACCATAAATAATAATACATATATTTTAATTAGCTTTACATAACATTATGTTCGGAGGATTAGCTCAGCTGGGAGAGCATCTGCCTTACAAGCAGGGGGTCGGCGGTTCGAGCCCGTCATCCTCCACCACTTTTAACTATCTATTATTAAATATTATATTCTTTCTATTATCGCGGGGTGGAGCAGTCTGGTAGCTCGTCGGGCTCATAACCCGAAGGTCGTAGGTTCAAATCCTTCCCCCGCAACCAATTTATTATTTTAACAACGCTGAATGAACTTCTTAGTTAAAATGAAATGGTAGTGCTAGTAGTGCAACCAAATTGGTCCCGTAGTGTAGTGGCCTACCACGCCTGCCTGTCACGCAGGAGATCGCGGGTTCGAATCCCGTCGGGACCGCCATTATATTAAATAATAGGCTCGATAGCTCAGTCGGTAGAGCAACGAGCAAAAGCATCAATGGAATAGACACCGAGTTGTCCCGACGCAGCTTGCTACGAAGCATAAGCTGGTAGAGGAAGGGACAGAGACACCAAGAGGGATTTCCCTATCTCAATTGTAGAATTAAATAAATTGGCTCGATAGCTCAGTCGGTAGAGCAGAGGACTGAAAATCCTCGTGTCGGCGGTTCGATTCCGTCTCGAGCCACCATTTTAGTGCCGGTCTAGCTCAATTGGTAGAGCAACTGACTTGTAATCAGTAGGTTGGGGGTTCAAGTCCTCTGGCCGGCACCATTCTTATTAACCTGCTGGAGGGGTAGCGAAGTGGCTAAACGCGGCGGACTGTAAATCCGCTCCCTTAGGGTTCGGCGGTTCGAATCCGCCCCCCTCCACCATTTCACTTTATATAGGGGCATAGTTTAACGGTAGAACAGAGGTCTCCAAAACCTCCAGTGTGGGTTCGATTCCTACTGCCCCTGCCATGTAGACTTTTTATGTAATTATTATGGCGACTGTGGCGAAGTGGTTAACGCACCGGATTGTGGCTCCGGCACTCGTGGGTTCGATTCCCATCAGTCGCCCCATAATCAATAAATAGCCTTTATCTCCTGACTATTGGGCTATAGCCAAGCGGTAAGGCAACGGACTTTGACTCCGTCATGCGTTGGTTCGAATCCAGCTAGCCCAGCCATATTTCAATTTTATATGTAATGCGGAAGTAGTTCAGTGGTAGAATATCACCTTGCCAAGGTGGGGGTCGCGGGTTCGAATCCCGTCTTCCGCTCCAATATTTATTATAATAAATAGAACAGAATTTATATTGATTTCTCTCTGTTTATGCATTACAATTTTTATTGTCGTAATCTAATTAGATTATGGCGGCATAGCCAAGTGGTAAGGCACGGGTCTGCAAAACCCTTATCCCCGGTTCAAATCCGGGTGCCGCCTCCACAATCACAAGTCCTGCCGGAGTGGCGGAATAGGCAGACGCACAGGACTTAAAATCCTAAGTAGAATAATTCCGGC
>NZ_QCZG01000096.1 GCF_003097615.1 Pueribacillus theae | reverse complement strand
TGAAACAAAAAAATTGATATCTTTGCTTCAATTAATACCCTCATGGGCAAAGTGTGAATAATTCAGGCCTAAGTATATTTGTAGCATTGGGTGCCGCTTTAACAAATAAAATAAGTTTTAATACAGAGAATATCTATATTAGTAATTGGGCTAAAGCGGCTTTAGTAGGTATTGGGTGTTCAATCACCCACATTTTGATCTATTATGGTTTCTTTAAACCTCTTTTAGGCAAAGCTTTTTATAAGATTGAAAAACATAGAAATTCAATTGGCATCATTCCTCGAATTTTGTATGCGAGTGTAGTTGAAGAGCTAATCTTTCGTTGGGGAATTCTGAGTTTACTACTTTGGTTAACACAATCGGTACTCATATCTATAGCTGTATCTAGTTTGATATTTACACTAGCGCATTATCAAGGTTCATCAATAGCCGGAAAATCATTTACGCTTTACAGTTATATATTTATAGGCAATATGCTAGTAGGCATTATTTGTGGATGGCAATTTTATGAAAATGGCATATTTGCTGCAATACTTGTTCATATGTGCTTCCATTTAATTTTATATCCATTTGAAGTTAAAGTTCTAGAAAGTGCGCAGAATAAATATTCAGAATGATTAAACTAAAATTGTTTCCCTCATAGTTAAGGTGGACGTATTCTGCAAAAGGAAAAGACAAAGCGCTCGTTCAGACTATTCTTAAAAGATATCCAGCATTGCGGCCCCATTTTTCTTTCATTCAGGGTTTTCGAGAAGCGGTTTCAAACAAGAGATAAAGAACATTTACGTGAACTTGTTCTATTTGAAAAAACCGTGAAGATCCCTAACTAAAATATTCATTGATCGCCTACTTATCGATTTTCCGTCTACCCTCCATGCATGTTCATTTGAAGAAAGTGAATTTTCAACGGAAACAATGCATCAAAATAGCCCATTTAATCATTTAAAACCATTTAAGGCCAAAGGAGAAGTATACCTTTCTTTTAAATTTTTCCAAATATTCAATTAGCAAATGTGCCCCTCATTGAACATACTTTAGTTACCAAACTTGGAAATCATGGTACTTCTTATCCTTATGTGGGGCTTTTTGAACATCCTCTTTTAGTAATATATAAACAAAATTAGGAATAATTGATTGGTTACAAAGATCGGTTCATTATTAAATTAAAAGAAAAGCGACAATTAAGAGGATATAAAAAATGGGAAGCCACCATGGGGTATTAAAGAAGAATGTAATCAATCATGGGAAAACCCCTCTTTTTTAGAGGAGTTCGTTGCATTAGGCAATCACATCTTAATATAATTGTTGCCAAAATGTTGTCACGGGCATTTTTGATACCCGCTAAAACCTTGCTATATCAAGGTTTTAGGGAGTTATCACATTATGCCGCCCGTAAGATGAGAGTGTGTAATATCTTTAACGCGAGGTGCGAAAAGTGCGGTAAATCAACGTTTTGGATGTTGTTGGCTGTAACATCTTTAATGGGATTTACCGTTTTTTATGGGAATGCGTTAGCAAAATGTTAGCATATACTACTAACATTTTTAATTGAACAATTGACTACATTATCTTTAAACGGCAATGCATTTCAACCTACAATTTTTGTAAATAATTCACAGTATATATTGAAAGTATTTACATATTTAAATACCTACGCACCGGTCACTTTATAAATTAAATATTAATTACACTTAACGCGGAATTTAATAATTTTGATATGAAAATAATATCTACTTGAAAACACAATGTCTTGATTTGTCAAGTACCCGGAAACAA
>NZ_QCZG01000095.1 GCF_003097615.1 Pueribacillus theae | reverse complement strand
GAGGCTGGGACATAACTAGCCAAAAGTAGTAAATAAAAAGGTTCCAAGCAAATCAAAAGTTTGCTTGGAACCTTTTTTGTGGAGTTGTTTCTATCTCCCGGTACTAATTTACCGTTCGTGGCGGTGTACTTTCTCAAGTTCACCGCCATCAATGCAATTCCTAATTCATTTTTCACTTTCTGTTTTCCTCTAACGGAAAAACGAGTGAAACCCAAATTAGCCTTCAGAAATCCGAACACTGGTTCTACATCGATTTTACGTTTTCCGTAAATTTCACCAGTCTTCTCGTCTGAAAGCTTCGTACGTACATATTCTTTTTGGGACTCCCACTTTTCATTAATGTAGACTTTTCGGTTGTTCCCTTCTTTTGCTTTCGTGCATAAATCGCGGAGTGGACAGCCCGAACAGTCCTCACATTCGTACACTTTAAATTCACGTGTGAATCCGTACTTGTCTGTTCGTTTGGAATGATGGCTAAACCGTACTTTTCGACCATTTGGGCACAGAAAAGTATCTTCGTCCTCATTATATTCCCAATTGTCCACATGAAAAGCGTTGTCCTTATGCTTCTTTTTCTTCTCCTTTCGATATTGATTGTATGTAATAAGCGGCGTTCGATTTCGTTTTTCGAGGATATCTTCATAATTCTGTTCACTACCGTATCCTGCATCTGCCACAATGTGTTCTGGCAGTTCAAAAAAGTTTTCTTCAATCGTGTCGAGAAAAGGAATTAAGGTGCGTGTATCTGTCGGGTTTGGAAAAACATCGTAAGCGAGCGCGTACTGACCTTCCGTCGCAATCTGTACATTGTAACCAGCTTTCAATTGACCGTTCTTCATGTAGTCGTCCTTCATGCGCATAAACGTCGCATCCGGATCCGTCTTTGAGTAACTATTGCGATCACCGAAAATCTCCATATCGTTTTGATACTTTTGTTTACGGGTAATGAAATCGGTAAACTTCTTGCGAGCTTGTTTTGGAAATTTGCGTTCGGAACGTAGCTTTTTCCGTTCACTCCCAACTTCAGATGCTTCAATTTCTTTATTATATTCCTCGATTTTGTCGTCTAACTTTTCGACTACTTCTTCTATTTCTTTGACGGAAAGTTCCTCTTCATTTTCTCGCTCTATTGCTGGGATGATCTCCTTCTCTAATAGCTCATCATACAGTTGATTAGACTTTTCAATGAGCTTATTATTATATCTTTCAACGGATTTCCGCCACACAAAGGTGAACTTATTTGCATTCGCTTCTATTTTCGTTCCGTCAATAAAAATTGCTTCCTCTTCAATCAATTCCTTTTCAACAAGCTGATTACGGAACTGTACAAAGCATTCACGCAATAACTTTTCGCTGAGTGGATTAGAACGGAATCGATTGATCGTGCGATAGCTGGGTTCATGTCCTTGAGCCAACCACATCATGCGGATACTATCCTGTAATAAAGCTTCTATTTTACGGCCAGAAAACGCGGATTGCGTATACCCACACAAAATAATTTTCAGCATCATACGAGGATGGTAGGCAGGACGGCCAGTTTGTCGTAAGAAATCCTCGAAAGCTTCTTCTGGGATACTCTCGACAAGATCATTAATCGCAAAGGCAATATCGTTTTCTTTTAACTTAATTTCTAAATCCAGCGGCAAAACTACTTGGTTCATGGTATAATGTTTAAACATAAGGACACCTCCAAAATTATTGTTTGGTCACTTTAATTTTATCAAAAGGTGTCCTTTTTGTTTACTAAAATAGCGACAAAAAAGGCGTGGGGGCTACACTTTTTTAGTGTAAGCTCCAACGCCTTACTTTTTATTTACTGGGGTTTTGTCCCAGCCTCT
>NZ_QCZG01000094.1 GCF_003097615.1 Pueribacillus theae | reverse complement strand
ATCCATAGTTTTGCACTTGAATTATAAATCCATTTAGCCTAAAGCACTGGTATATCTATCGTTACAGGCTATTTTTATTTTATTTTTTATGATAATTTATATAGCGAATTATAGCGAAGTAGACTATAATGGTTATATATTCCAATTGGGGGTTAATCTCATGTACCTCAAAAAAACACGGCAAAAAAGTGGCCGTATCTATTTATCCATTGTTGATGGCTATTACGATAAAGAAAAAGGACACTCCAGAACCGTCACCATTGAGAAGGTCGGTTATTTGGATGAATTGGAAAAACAATATGACGATCCAATTGCTTATTTCAACGAGCGCGTGCAGGAATTGAAAAAGAAAAAGGCGGAACGAACAACCCCTGTCTCCATGGCGTTTTCCCATGATGAAAAACTAACAAGTGATCATCCTTACCGAAAAAACTTTGGTTACGCTGTGCTTAGTCACATCTATTATGAGCTTGAAATTGATAAGTTTCTTCTCTCGAAACAGCGTGGTTCAAAAATCGACTTTAGCAGTAATGACATTATGAAATTGCTTGTCTTTTCGAGACTCCTTTATCCAGCTTCGAAGAAAAAAACCTTTGAAAACCGATCATTATATTTCGAAAAGCAAAGTTACTCGCTCGATGATGTTTATCGCTCATTATCGTTCTTTTATAAACATAGTTCCGCCTTACAAGCACAACTCAACGATCGCATTAAAGAGCTGTACGGACGTCGTACCGATCTTGTCTACTATGACGTAACGAATTATTACTTCGAGACCGACACCCTCGATGATTTAAGAAAAAAAGGCGTATCCAAAGAGCACCGCCCCAATCCGATTGTGCAAATGGGGTTATTTATCGATAACCAAGGGATTCCCATCACGTTCGAGTTGTTCCCAGGCAATACAAATGATTGTCTCACGTTCCGACCGGGTCTTTCTCGAATTCAAAAGGAATATAATCTCGGTAAAATCATCGTTGTTGCCGATAAAGGCATGACCACTGGAGATAACATCCATTACACCCTGTCAGGAAAACATGGGTATGTGTTTAGTCTGTCTGTGCGGGGTGCCAATCAAGCGTTCAAGCAATATGTGATGGATGAAAATGGCTATACATGGTACGGGAAAGAGTACAAAAGAAAATCACGCCTTACTCCTCGAACCATTCAGGTCACCTCAAGAAACGGGAAAAAATTGAAAAAGGTAGTCGATGAAAAACAAGTGATTTTCTACAGTGAAAAATATGCAAAAAAAGCAAAAGCGGATCGCGAAAAAACCATTGCCAAAGCAATGGATATTATCGGGAGTCCCGGCAAATATTCGCGGGCGACCTCCTATGGTGCTTCCGGTTATATAAAAGATATACAGTTTGATAAAGAGACAGGGGAGATTGTTTCGCCACAAAAGAGGCTGGAACTCGACGCAGAAAAAATAAAGGCAGAGGAAGCCCTTGATGGCTACTATGCGATTGTCACGAGTGAATACAAAGAATCCGACGATCACATCATCGATATGTATCGAGGGTTGTGGCGTATCGAAGAATCTTTTCGTGTAACGAAAAGCGATTTGGAAGCACGCCCTGTTTATGTTTCAAGAGAAGAACATATTCAGGCGCATTTTCTAACGTGTTTCATCGCGCTTACAATTGCAAGAATTATTGAATACAAGTTGGACCACAAGTACAGTATTGGACGTATCCTGGAAAGTCTTTCAAAATCAGAATGCACACACATGAAACGAAACTACTACTTGTTTGATTACTTTGATGATGTTCTTAATGATATTGGCTCTGTTTTTCACATTGATTTTTCGAAAAGAGTTCGCTCTCTTGGGGAAATAAAAAAAATTTTCGCTACCACAAAAAAAGGGTAAAATTCGCTATGATTTTCTGCAAAAAAGTAAAGGCCGTAAACCCTTATATACCAAAGGATTACGGCTGTTTTTTGTCCAATTGAACTGCAAAAGTCAGG
>NZ_QCZG01000093.1 GCF_003097615.1 Pueribacillus theae | reverse complement strand
AGAGGGGAGGAAAAATTGAATATTAAAATATGAAAAGATTGCATAAAAGCGAATCTTCCTATATAATGTAACCTGACTTTTGCAGTTAAAGTGAATAAAAAACAGCCTTGAACCCGCATGACTGCTGATTCTTTGGCTGTTTTTGTTTGTCAGAAAGTTGTAGTGTAAATTACTCTTTTTTGACTGCTCCTAAAATTTTTTTTATTTCTCCCAATGACAAGCATTTTTTCCCCAAATCGATGCCCATTTCCTTCTTTATATCGGAAAGCACCTCATCATAATGATCAAACAGATAATAATTTTCCTGTATATGGCTGCAGGAAGCCTTTCTTAGGCTATCAAGCACGGTAGTAATCGAATACTTTCCTTTCAATCGGTACTCTAATAATCTTGCGATGACAAGCGAGACAAAGCAGGTAAGGAAATGAGCTTCGATGTGTTCCTGCCTTGAAAGATAGACCGGTCGGCTTTCTAAATCACTTTTCGTTACCTTAAATGATTCTTCAATTTTCCACAGCCCTCTGTATATCTCTACAATTCGTTCATCGGATTCTTGATATTCACTCGTCAAAATGGCGTAGTAGCCATCCAATTCTTCTTCCTTCCTCAGCTTTTCCTCATCAAAAAACAATGATTGTTTGGCACTGTTAAGTATCTCACCAGTTTTCGAATCAAACGTTAGATTCTTTACATATTTAGCAGCCCCGAACGCCGTTGCCCTATTATATTTCGAAGGATTGTTGATGAGATCTTTCGCTTTTTCCAATGCGGCTGCGCGGTCAGCTTTTGCTTTCAAAGCGTACTTCCTACTGTAAAAGATGACTTGTTTTTCATCTACTGTCTTTTTTATCTTTTTGCCACTCTTTGCGGTAACCGTAATCTCTCTTGGATAGAGTCTTGATTTAATTTTGAAATCATCTCCGATGGAACGGTAATCATTCTGATCGAGTACATACTCTTTAAACTTCTGGTTGGCTCCACGGATGGAATAACTCAGGATATACCCATTTTTGGCGGAAAGCGTATACCAGATGTTGTCTCCTGTAGTCATTCCTTTATCTGCGACAACAATGGTTTTGCCAAGCGAAAAATTGCGCTGGATGTTTCCAAGCATCGGAATCAAGGTTTGCTTATCGAGCGTATTTCCTGAATAAAGCCCGTATGTAATGGGAATGCCGTCCGTATCCATGAATAATCCCATTTGCACGATTGGGTCAGGGCGGTGTTCTTTAGAAACCCCTTTTCTTCTTAATTCATCCTGTTCATCAATTTCAAAATAATAATTCGTCACATCATAGTAGACCAGGCTCGTGTTGCGGCCGTGCTGTTCCTTTATTCGTTCATGGATCCATAGTTGGAGTGCGTCCTTATGCTTATTAAAAAAAGATAGACAGCGATAGAGATCATCTAATGAGAAATCCGTTTTCTCAAAAAATAGTTCTTTGTTGTCATAAGTTTTCTTTTTGGATGCAGGATAAAGCAAGCGCGCAAACACAAGCAGTTTCATGATACTGTTGGCATCGTAATCATTTTTTGTATGGCGCTGCTTGTTAATCAGGAAGGTATGGATGCCAAGTTCGTGATAGATCTTGCTTAATGCGGCATATCCCAAGTTTTTACGATTTGTTTCATCCACTTGAATTCGTTGTCCTTTTTCGAGATTGATAGAGATAGAGGAGCGTTCTTCTTCCTGTTGCTTATTCATTTGCGCAATCTCTTTCTCGAAATAACTAATCGGATCATCGTATTCTTTTTCTAATTCATCAAGGTAGCCAAGGGACTTAATGGTTTTGGATCTCGTCTTCTTTGTTTCTTTATCACGATAGCTATGTACAATCGATAAATAAGTCCGTCCTGTTTTCTTGTTTTTCATTTTTCGAAGAAACATGAGAACGCCCCCTAGGAAAAGAATAATAACTAAATTATACCATAATAATCCATATTAATCCACAAAAATATGACATAAAAACAAAATAAAAAAAGCTGATACTAGTTACAGTACCAACGGTTTTAGGTTGTTTGTTCTTGAAAGTTCCTGCAAAAGTAGGGAGGTTGTTTGTTCTTGAAAGTTCCTGCAAAAGTAGGGCGGTTTTAGGTTGTTTGTTCTTGAAAGTTCCTGCAAAAGTAGGGAGCATGTTAGACCTCCCGAAAATAATTGTCGTATAAAACTATATGCCGTTAAAGCAAACATAAAACT
>NZ_QCZG01000092.1 GCF_003097615.1 Pueribacillus theae | reverse complement strand
GTGGATAAATGTATGGAGGAATACGGTTTGCCGGCAAAAATTAGTATATGAAGAGCAAATTGGATGCATTGATAATAGTGAATAATGTGCTATATGGGGGCAAAAAATATGAAAGTAGCAGCTATACAGCTAGAAATAAAGGATAACGAGTCAAAGCAGCAGCGTATGCACCATGTTGATGCCATGCTAGAACAATTAAAGGATTATGATCTAGTTATATTGCCTGAAATATGGGCAACAGGATACTTTTCGTTTGATAAATACGTTGAAGAAGCTGAAGAATTGGATGGATCGTTTGTCCAGCATTATATGAAGAAGGCAAAAGAATTAAATTTAATGTTATTTGCAGGTAGTTTTGTTGAAAGAGAAGGAAACCAATTCTTTAATACGAGTGTACTTTTTAGTAATGAAGGAGAGATTCTCGATACTTATCGGAAAATACATTTGTTTAGATATGGCTCTAAAGAAGGAGAAATATTGACACGAGGAGATAAAATCTCGGTTGTTGATACTAAATTTGGAAAAATAGGCCTCTCTACTTGCTATGATATGAGATTTCCCGAGCTTTATAGAAAACAAGTCGATTTAGGCGCAGAGATCTTTTTAGTGACCGCAGCTTGGCCGCATCGACGGATTATCCATTGGGACACCCTTAACGTTGCGAGAGCATTAGAAAATCAATGTTATGTTATTTCCTGTAACTGTGTGGGAGATCATAGGGGATCTTTTTTCGGGGGACATAGCCAAGTTGTAGACCCCTGGGGGACGGTACTTGCTAAAGTAGGTGACAGTGAAACGATTTTAAAAACAGAGATAGACCTAAGTGTAATAGAAGAAACAAGGGAAAGATTCCCAAATTTAAAACACCGTGTTTTATAGAACGAGATAAGTCTTTCATTTTGGAGGTAAAAATATTGAAGTTTTATTTGGATAAAAAAGAGATAGTTTTTGAACCTGAAAATCTGCTTATCGCAGGATATACAGCAAGGGATCAAAAATCGTTGCAAGCTCATATTGAAGAATTGAAAAAAATAGGAGTGGCAGCTCCAAATCAAGTGCCAATGGTTTATGATCTATCTCCCGAGCTTTTATCAACAAGGGATTTCATTACTACAGTAAAAAACGATGGGAGCGGAGAAGCAGAGGTAGTTCTACTTAGCATTAATGGTAAGTGGTACGTTGGATTAGGCAGTGATCATACAGATCGTAAACTTGAAGCTGTATCCGTGCATAAATCGAAACAAGTTTGTGCTAAACCAATTTCAAATGAACTGTGGGAACTTGCTTCAATCGAAGATCATTGGGATGACATTGAATTAAAAAGTTGGATGGTTTTAAACGGTAAGGAACAACTTTATCAGGCCGGAAAATTAGGGGATTTTTTACCTCCTAAAGAGCTATTGGAAATCATTAAAGAACGTGGATATTCGACTACAAACACAGTTTTGTTTTGTGGTACACCACCACTTAAAACAGACAAGTTTCTTTATGGAGAAAAGTTTCGGGCAGAATTAAGTGATTCAAAAACGAATAAAAAGATAAAACTAAGTTACGAAGTCAAAATATTAACCGATTCGAAGGAGGACTAAGAATGCCTAAACAAGAGCTAGAGTTTACGGATTTTCATAAGTTTGAGAAGGAAGAATTAAATCCAAAAGGATTGGCGCAAAGAGTGATAGCTCAAATCCCGGGTACTGAAGTTGCAACAAGGATTCTTGAATTTGAACCTGGAACAGATACATCGCCAAACGGGGTGCAAATTCATGATTTTTGGGAAGAGCTTTGTATCATTGAGGGTTCAATTATTGATTTGGAATTAAACGAGGAGTTTACAGCTGGAATGGTCGCGTGCCGCCCTCCAGGTATGAAGCATGGACCTTGGAAATCGCCTAATGGATGTAAAATATTTGAAGTTCGCTATTATGCAAAGGAATCATAACGTTATAAAAACACAGTAAGGGGACTTTATTCGACAAAAGTAGCAAAAAAATGATTGACTGATGTATTCAGGGTTTATTATAATGTATACAGGGTTCAGTATTATCTGAATCCTGTTTTTTTAAAAAAAGTAGAGTAATTTTTTAATGTTTAAATTTAGAAAGGGTGGTCATGTATGGTAAGAAGCGGTTCAGAGTATATTGAATCATTAAAAGGGAACAGAAGTATTTTTGTAAATGGCGAAAAAGTAAGCGATGTCATCACGCATCCTGCCTTTCAAGGCATCG
>NZ_QCZG01000091.1 GCF_003097615.1 Pueribacillus theae | reverse complement strand
TTATCTAGACTACTTGATAAATAAGCATTACTAGGACATCAATGAATTTCTATGAATAATTCAGGTTAGGAAAACAATTTGTAAAATAATAGCTACAACAATAGGCACTTCTCTTTTTCCCGAAACCGTTTTATGAGTAAGCATAATTGAAGAAATAGTGATACCCGGGATAGAGATAGAAACAAGAGTTAAAAACATCGCCCAATTAAACATGGCCAGATTCCTCAGTGATTAGAGTATACAGTTTTTTGGCAAAATCTCTAAATTGCTTTGTTTCTTCTATGGATAATTTAGAATAATACTTTTCTATAACTAAGTCATCCATTTCCTCGTACTTTTTAAAAAACTCCTTTCCTTTCTTACCTACTGTCACCAGAATTTCCCTCCTATTTTGAGGATTAATACTTCTTGAAACATAGTTTTCTTGCTCTAACTTATTAACCAGCTGACTTACTGAACTCATTGATAAGTGCAACTGATGAGATATGTCTTGAATTTTTGCTGGTTCAATTTCATGTATAAGATGGAGTACCATAAACTGCTTTGGAGTGAGTTCAATTTCGAGTAAAGAGTAATAGTTAATTGCTAAATGATGGTTGATTTTATCAAATAATAAAAAACCTTCTTTAATGAAATCACCTTGCTTCAAATTGCTCACCTCTTAATATTTATAAAGTTAAATATTTTATGTATATAAATAGTTTATTCAGGTAAACAATACCTTATGTATTTATGAATGTCAAGAAAATACAGGGTCAGGATAATAATAGCTTCTCCATTAACAGCTTAAGATGAGATGAATTGAAACCTCTAGTAAGATACCTGATGGTTGCTAAGCCAATCCCGACTTCAACACGAAAAATAGAAACAAAGAATGTGAAAACAAGCACACGAAATGTTTAATGAGTTTGCGAAAAAATACAATATTGATATAGACAAATTAGAGAAAATACATGACCGATTGCCGCTAAGGTAGTCGGATTTTGTTTTATTTGGGGTGAAAGTAGCCGTTTCTCACAGAATGGACATTCCATAAAAATAAATAAAAGGAGATGGTTAATGTGTTTGAAATTTATGACGTGGCTGTTATTCCGTTGATTCTTGGGCTTGTAGAGTTATTCAAAAGGGGAGGTTTGCCTGCTAAATATTCGCCTTTTGTAGCAGTATTTTTCGGATTGGCTTTCGGGGTTGTTTACTTAGACGCAACATTAAAAGAGGGGATAATTGTCGGATTAATGGTCGGGTTGTCAGCAAGTGGTTTGTATAGCTGTACTAAAAATATGATTGAAAAAAAGAGTGATGAGTAAATCGTTGTTCTTTTTTATCAATCAGTAGGGGGTTAGGCTCACAGGATGTGAGTCATGAAGACGTTGCTGCACGATGGCGTTCTTAATTTGAGAACCTATTATCCCCCCACCCTTCGCTTCTTCGGATTCCCTTAGCTTAGAGGTGGGGGCTTACTCCCAGTTAATGCGGAAGGTTCATTCCTGTAATGGTTTAAAGCCTGGGCATTCATCTTTGAACGGTTTTTATGATGATAGGATAACCATATTGTCTTTCGTTTTTGCAATGATTGTAGTAGGAATTTCCTAACGGCTCGGTGACATTTTATGCTCCTTCAGTGCGTTAATTAGCGGAAAAATGGAACTTCCTGCACACCTACCATGCGTGCGTACATAAAAAGTTGGCCTTTATGGTGAATTTCGTGATCATACATTGCAATAAGATATCTTTTTTTCGGACCTTGAAGCTTTGGATGCGATGAATTGTTTATGGCTTCTAAATCTGCATCAGTAAATGATTCGTAAGCAGCTTTTGTTTTTTGCGTAAATTCCTTTACAGCTTTACGTACCTCTTCCATCGTCTTGCATTCTGGGATGTCTGGTGAGGTAAATTCTTCAGTCTTGACCATTGAAACGAACACATCATTCCATCCAGCAACATGTAACGCCAGTTCACCAAGCGTCATAGCGCCTTCCCACGGTTTGAAGTTGATATGTTCGTCATCAATCAATTCCAATAACTCTTCCAACACCTTCCGATGTTGCAACCATTCATTCATCATTTGTTTTGCTTGTCCCAAATTATGATGTCTCCTTTTCCTCAGGGTTTTTCCTAAAACTTGACTTACACTATCATTCGTTACAGAACAAATTAGCCCTTTTTTAGGAGATAAGAAAGTATAAAATTTTGGGTCTACCACGGTCACTTTGGCTGTGGTATTTTCAATTTATGGAGATAC
>NZ_QCZG01000090.1 GCF_003097615.1 Pueribacillus theae | reverse complement strand
CAGGGTTTTTATTCGCGATTATCATCATGGCTTTTCTCTTAAACTATTTTATGACGATTACGAAGATACCGATTTACTTAGCCGATCTTCTGAATGGATTATCACTTCCGCCTGCATTGTTGTTTGCGATTATTGTCCTGATGTACCTCATTTTGGGAGCAATCATGGACGCGTTGGCGATGGTTGTGATCACAATTCCAATCATTCTGCCGCTTATCACTGCAATGGGGCATGATCTCATCTGGTTTGGTGTCATTATCGTTCTGCTTATTGCGTTGGCCATGATTACACCGCCTGTAGGCATGAACTGTTTTGTGTTAAGGGGAGCAGCGCCTGAGCTTTCATTAGGTGAAATCTTTAAAGGTGCTGTAATATTCATCATTCCGATTTTGTTGTTGATTGTTATTCTTTACTTATTCCCTGAGATTGCTATATTTTTACCGAGCAATATGTATTAATGCAGCATTTAGCTTGTTTAACTTTCTAACTACTTCTTTCAAGATGCCTTCTTTAGACATTCATAGAATGTTTTTAAAAGGCATTTTTTGTTTTGGTCCGATATTAAAATAATACTATTATAGCGAATTATTCAATTATTATAACTTTGTAAAATCATGTATCTTCCTGTTAAAAAAATTGTTGAACAAGGATAGGCGTTGTGATATTCTTCTTATTAGCAGATAATACTTAACAGTACGATATACCCATCATCGGAACGTTAAGAGTTTTTTATTATCTAAATATAATAAAAAGAGAGAGTTATAGGGGTGAAGAGATGTTTACAAAGAGAAAAGGTCTTTTTGGGCTGTTTGTATTATTAATGGGTATTTTATTAGTTGGCTGCGGAAGCAAAAGTGATAGTAAGAGTGAAAGCGCTAACGGGGGAGACAAAGGTTCTTCAGATGAAGTTTACGAAATTAATGTAAACAACTGGCAGCCTTCAACACACCATTATGCATACAATGTGTATGAGCCGTGGAAAGAACTTGTTGAAGAAAAAACAGATGGTAGAGTCAAAGTAAATCTTTACCATGGCGGTTCATTAGGTAAATCTTCTTCTGTCTATCAAGATATTACTGGTGGATTATATGAAGTTAGTATTTTAGTTCCTCAATATTTCTACGACACGAACTTCTTTCCTTATTCCATTGGAAACTTGCCGTTCATGTTTAAAGATTCTAATGAAGCTGCAGCTGTTTTGAAAAAGTTCGGAGAAAAATATGCGGATGATGATTTAACAGATATTATTCTTACGGATCCTACTGCTACTGATCCTTATGCCTTGTTTTCAACTCAACCGATCAAAACAGTCGACGATTTGAAAAAGAAAAAAATGCGTTCTAGTGGAAAAAGTGAAACTGCACTTGCTAAATCAATTGGCGGTGTTCCTGTATCCTTGACAACTGAAGACCAGTATGAAGGACTTCAAAAGAAACAAATCGATACAACATTCTTTACACCGATTGGTGCAAATGGGCAAAAACTTTATGAGCCAGCACCTTATATTACGAAGCTTGGCGTTTCTGTTACACCATTAATTCCGGTCATGAACAAAGATTTTCATGATAGCCTTCCTGATGACTTGAAGAAACTTTTTGATGAAGAATTGTTTCCAAAACTATCAGAATTAATCATTGAAAGCTATGATTCTGAGCTTGATGCGGCATATGCCGATATTGAAAAAGCAGTTGAAAAACGTGGAGAAGTGATTACTCCTACAGATGAAGAATTAGAAGAATTTAGAGAAGCGGGAAAACCAGCATGGGATGAATGGGTTGAAGATGCGAATAAGAAAGGCTATAACGGCCAAGAAATGCTTGATGACTTGTTGAAAATGATTGATGAAGAAAGAAAATAATCGATGATGTATGAATACGAATGCTTCTAATCCTGTTTAATTAGGGGTTAGAAGCTTCTATTTTAAAAGAAGCTGTAATTTATCCATTCGGAAAATTGGTATTAATCTAACTTGTATCATTTATTTCCAAAGAATTGAGGTGCTTTGCATGTTAACGAACGTTATCCGGTTTTTAACAAATGTGACACGATGGATTGCTTTAGCTGTCATGGCATTTATGATGTTTTTTATTGCGATTGCCGTGATTAGCCGTCTGACGGTTACTCCAATCATCGGTGATGTGGAAATCGTTCAGCTAGGCATGATCGTCCTTATCATGTGCGGGCTTGCCTACACGCAACGGGTCGATGGCCATATTTCAATCGGGATTATCGTGGATAGGTTCCCACAGAAAGGCCAGCTTGTGATGGATGCGATTGGCAGCCTGTTAAATGTGGTGGTCACGCTGATTATTGCCTACATTTATGTCGGGGTTTTCCTAAACCATAAAAATGAAATGCAGC
>NZ_QCZG01000089.1 GCF_003097615.1 Pueribacillus theae | reverse complement strand
GCAAAAAGGCGCATTTGATGTAACAGTTCAAGCGATTAGCGGTTTAATGAGTGTGACAGGGGAAGAAAACGGCCCGCCGGTAAAAAGCGGCGTTCCAGTTGGCGATTTTGTGACCGCGCTTTCGCGCTTTATGGAACATATAGTACTATCCTGCATTTCGAATTGTGGACAACATTAGTTTATCCACAAGGGGCTTTCTTGTCTCATTTATAGTTTTATTTTAATTTTTTAACATTTTTCTCAGTGATTTTCAAGTATTTACACATTTAAAATTGTATGATAAATTTGCCTTAAACTGGTTAGACCAATAGGCCAATTTACCAAAGTGGAGGAACTATGGAAACTTTTTTCAAATCAATAGATAATCAAAAAGTATATCAAAAAATCATTCAACAAATTTTGAACCTTATTGAGAATGGAAATTTAAAACCAGGAGATCGATTGCCAGGAGAAAGGCAAATGACAGAATTGTTAGGATGCAGTCGCGCACCATTAAGAGAAGCTTTTAGGGTTTTAGAGTCAGATGGAATACTTGTAAGTAAACAAGGGGATGGGCGGTATATTCAAAAAATTCACCCACTAACTTTGACAGCACGAAAGGGGCAACTTGAACAAATTAAACAGTCAGCTGTTCTTTCTTTCCTCGAAGCTCGCGAAGCACTAGAACCAAAAATTGCTGAACTCGCAGCTCTTAGGGCTACAAAATTACAAATAGAAAATTTATACAAAGTGATTGAAGATATGGAAAAACAATTTGAAAATCCAAAAGGAGAAATTGTAAATAATCAAATTTTTCATTTATTACTTGCCGAAGCTAGTCATAACTCAATTTTTGTAACAATGATCGATACAAATATCAGAGTTATAAAAAGTGTTAGAGAGAATACGTTAGTTGATCCTGGAAGATTAAAAAATGCTGTGAAGGAACATGTTGATATTTTAAAAGCTGTGGAAAATAAAAATCCGAATCTTGCTGCTAAATTAGCACTTGACCATGTATTGAAATTAAAAGAAAAAATCTTAAAGAATAACGATAAATTAGGGAAGGATTGATTCATATGAATACTAATCAAATAGGACCTTTAAAAGGAGTTAAAGTACTTGATGTGTCTACAATGATTGCCGCTCCGTTCGGTGCGACATTGCTAGGAGATATGGGGGCCGACATTATAAAAATAGAGGTTCCAATTAAAGGTGACACACTACGTAATGTAGGACCTTGGAAAGGAACTGAACCGCTTAGATGGCCAGGGATGTCGAGAAATAAACGATCTGTCACTTTGAATCTCAGAGAAAGTGAAGGGCAAAAGCTTTTTTTAGAGCTTGTTAAAAAGTCTGATGTAATTATTGAAAACTTCAGACCCGGAACATTGGATAAGTGGAATCTTAATTATGATACTTTAAAAAAAGCAAATTCTAAAATTATTGTTGTTAGGGTGTCTGGATATGGACAAACTGGGCCGTACAGAAGTAAAGCGGGATTTGGGACGCCCTCAACTGCTTTTAGTGGCTATACATATATTCAGGGATTTAAAGATCGCCCACCTGTTACACCTTCATTTTCGTTAACAGATTATGTAACAGGGATTTTTGTAGCTTTCGCAACTTCCTCAGCACTATATTATAGAGATGTCAATGAAATTGATGAAGGACAAGAAGTGGAGATGGGATTATATGAATCGATGTTCAGAATGATGGAATTTCTGATTGCGGAGTATGATCAGTTAAATAAGGTTCGGGAAAGAAGTCCGATTTTAGCAGGTCATTCCAGTCCGGCGGGAACATATAAAACAAAAGATGGAAAATATTTAGTTTTGGTAACAAGCACTGATCAAACATTTGAAAGGCTTGCAAAAGCGATTGGTAGGGAAGATATGTTATTAGATCCAAAATTTTACACGAATTCAGTTCGATTGGAAAATGACGCCGAAGTTCAACAAATTGTGGAATCTTGGATAGAATCAAGAACATCTGAAGAGGTGATGGAAATACTTGATGAAGCGGGCGTTCCGATTAGCCCAATATTAAGCATTCAGGATATCTTTGAAAATCCACAATATCAAAGCCGTCAAAACATTGTCGAAGTTGAACATCCTAAATTCGGAACAGTAAAAGTTCCCGGGGTTGTTCCCAAATTTAGCAAAACACCGGGAAGTATTAGATTTCGGGCACCCAAGTTAGGTGAGCATAATCATGAAGTCTACGTAAATGAATTAGGTATCACAGAAAGTAAGCTACAAGAATTCGTTTCAAAAGGAATAATCTAGAACTTGAGTATTGGTAGGGAATTGTGGCTGGTTATTCTTGTTGGGATAATTTGAGAGATCTAGGGAGCCATTACAACGATTAAATGCGATAAAATGTTTTGTTGAATTCTGACTTTTCCTGATATTGGATCAAAGAGAACACTGCTATAAGAAAACTGAAAAGAATTGTCAAAAAACAATACAACTATACTATTACCTGAATTATTCACACTTTGCCCATGAGGGTATTAATTGAAGCAAAGATATCAATTTTTTTGTTTC
>NZ_QCZG01000088.1 GCF_003097615.1 Pueribacillus theae | reverse complement strand
AATTATCCCATATTTATCAAAATTTAGGGGGGAATTATCTCGAAGAATTTTTACTCTTCAAGGCTGTCTTCATCATCAACAAGCATAACACGCAACACATCACACCTCTCCTTTCACGCGTTCTAGGACATTATGTATGAACTAACGCGTTAAGGTTTTTTCTTTATTTTATACTCCTAAAACCTCACCTACAATCTTTTTCGTGATAAGGCCTAACCTATACCAATAGCATCGCATAATTATTTGTAGAATATTCTGTAAATGTTTTCTTCCAGACGAGTGCCAAAAAGGCAAAGCCTTAATTAAGGTGGCACTGTCTATTTGGCAAAAATTTTACAGTTAGACAAAAGGGATAACGGCAGTTAAAGTATCTGTTTTTTGTTCAAAACGACGAAGCCATATGTATGCAGGTTGACCGCCTTTAGTCAACGACTAATTCGAAGCAGCGTCTTTTTGCTTTTCGTTTCTAGCTGGATGAGTATATGCAAACAGGAGGTAATAAGCGCGAACATGGAGCAGACGGAATTATCGTTTCAAACCATGGCAATTGGATGGAGCTATGGCCACGATAGAAGCTCTTCCCTCTATTTGGGAGGCAGTTCAAAATAAGATTCCTATTCTAATGGATAGTGGAGTTCGGCGTGGAGCAGATATCATCAAAATATTGGCGTTAGGATACATCGCTAATTAACATTCAAAATTATTTTGTCCATTTTTCAAAAATCAATCCCAGTTTCCAATTTACAGTCTGTTCAAGGTAATGTACAAATCGCTAGGTACCACTAACTGATCTCGACCTCTTTCCTTTGCTAAGTATAAGTTAGTATCTGCCTGCTTAATGGCATCTTGTAATGGGGATTCCCCTTCCAACATGGCTAACCCAATTGACACTGTAACAGTTAGTGACAGATCGTCATCTACTTGAAATAAAGTAGTGCGTATTTCATCTTGAATTCCTTCTATTGTTTTTATCGCTTGTTTAGTGCTAATTGCCTTTAAGTAAATAATAAATTCCTCGCCTCCGTATCTCGCAACCTTTACATTTTCACATTCGTACTTTTTAAATATAGATGATATCTCTATCAATATATTGTCGCCAACTAAATGTCCATATGTATCGTTCAATTGTTTGAAATAATCAATATCTACGATGGCAATATAGTGATTCATATGTGTGTCATTTATTTTCTCTTCAACTATTTCAACAAATGTACTTCTGTTTAGTAGTTTTGTAAGAGGATCATGGCTAGCAAGAAATTTCAATTGGTTTTTTAAAGCCTCATTTTTGTATGCCAGTAAAACAAATGTATAATAGATAAAAGCTACTCCAAGAAAGGATATGTACCGTATTAAAAAAATATTTTTAAATACCTCCATTCCATTTGGAAAGATAAATATGATGGGAAAGTCAGAAATAAACCAACATCCCGTTATGATCAGAACCCTTTTTAAGTTGACGCTTTGATTTTTGTTTGGATTGTAAAATGCCAAAGCAAATAAGGTTGGCATGATCATTCCAAATATAATACCGGGGATCGCACCATCTCCCCCCATGAATAAACGCCAAATGGAAGCAATAACAAGTATAGGGAGCGTTATCTTCCAACCTCTAAGCAGTGACAAAAATATAAGTGGTATTAACCTCAAATCCAATCGATATTCGCCAAATTGGATCGGTAAATAAAACATCGTAATGATTACCCCTGAAAAAAGTAACACGATACAAATGAATACTAGGCTTTTCGATAAGCGCTCCCGATATTGCATTAATGTGCTCATCAGTAAGTGGCCTAATAATAGAATTGCCAGATTAGATAAAATCGATTGAAACATAAACGCTGCTCCTTATTTAAAACTCGTTATTATTCTATTACCTCATTTATCTTAGACATCGAAATGTTTCGACATTCTCAANCAGATGCCTTTTTGGACATTTGTCTATTTGTTGTGCCTAAAAACAATCAAATATAGAGAAAGGTATTGCGAATGTGTCTTTACGCATTGCTTCCGCAATACTTTTTTAATAGATATTCCCCTGATTTTTGATAGAATCTCAGACTTGCCTATGGGACAATGGGGTCGACAAGTTTTTCTCAGGAGATTTCTTTCCCTCCTTGCGGACACTTTGTGTACTGCTTTTTTAGCCTGCTACCCATGACCCATCATTGAATTTCTAACCGCTGGTTGCGCCTCCGACGATTTGGAAGGGGAAGTAGCGTCCCGAAATTGTCTTCCCGTCGGATGAGTGCTGATGACGAGGCAGATCTAGATGGTTCCCATGGGCACCCAGGTCTGAGATTACTTGATTACTGCTTTACCCGGAGGTGATACGATGTCGCAAATGTTAGTTGGTATAGACGTAAGTTTAAAATCTCACCATGTACAATTCATGGCTGGAGATGGAGCTTCCTTGGCCAGTTTTTCTGTTGCCAATGATCAAAACGGGGCAGACACCCTGATTAAAAGGATGTTGGTTACTGCAGAAAAAGGCCAGCTAAATCAAATTAAGGTTGGGATGGAAGCCACTTCAAATCTTGGGTGGCATCTTGCTCATTATCTTAGAGAACAACTTCAAGGATATGAGCCAGACATCCAATCCCATATTTACGTCTTGAACGCGAGGAAGGTGGCTCGTTTTAAAAAAGGGTATGATTCCCTGGTGAAGAACGACCGCATTGATGCCTGGGTGATCGCAGACCATCTACGTTTTGGACGACTGCCTATCGAAATGAAAGAATCCATTCAATATGAAGCTTTGCAGCGTTTAACGAGAACCCGTTTCCATCTTATGAAAAATATCGCCAGAGACAAGACGTATTTCCTTAATCAAGTCTTTTTAAAGTTCAGTGGATTACGGCAAGATAATCCAT
>NZ_QCZG01000087.1 GCF_003097615.1 Pueribacillus theae | reverse complement strand
TGTTTATAGTAATCTAAAACTGGGCCACCATGGTAATTGAAAAGTCCCCCACTGTTATAATAAACTCACAGATTTTATTTCCAAATCATGTGAGGGGCTGAAAGTGGTGATCAAGTTGAAATCTAAGCAAAATATACTCATTAAGTACTTTAGGGAGGGGCTGTCACAAAGAGCAATAGCACGAGAAGTTGGGATGGATAGGAAAACAGTGAAGCGATATATTGAAGAATACGAATCAAAACTTCAGGAAATTGAAAATTTTAATGGCGAAATAGATAAGGGGGAACTTATTCAAAATTTAGTAGATTCACCAAAGTACGACACATCAAACCGTGTAAAACGAAAGCTAACGGATGAAATTGAGGAAAAGATCAAGAATTTTCTAGAGGAAAATAGAATTAAACGACAAGGGGGACTACATAAGCAAACGAAGAAAATCATCGATATTCATGAAGCGTTAGAAGCAGAAGGATATAACATAAGTTATAGTACCGTTAGAAATGCCGTACATGGCCTAGCAAGAAAGGAGAAAGAAGCGTTTATAAGAGGAACCTACCAGCCCGGATGTATATGTGAATTTGATTGGGGGGAAGTGAAAGTAACCATATCCGGCAAGCAGAGAAAGTTACAAATGGCTGTCTTTACATCGGCCTATGGAAATTACCGCCTGGCATTTTTGTTCACCAAGCAAAAGACGGAATGCTTTCAGGAAGCTCATGCCCTTTTCTTTGAAAGGGTTGGTGGAGTCTTTCAAACGATGGTATATGACAATATGAAAGTCGCTGTAAAGCAATTTGTAGGAACTGAAAAAGAACCAACCGAAGGGCTATTAAAACTATCAAGCTATTACTTATTTCAATTCCGATTTTGTAATGCAGCAAAGGGAAATGAGAAAGGCCATGTGGAAAAAAGTGTCGAAATAGTTCGTAGAAAGGCCTTTGCCTTCCGAGACACGTTTGAAACACTGGAAGAGGCTAATCATTACTTACTGGAGGTGTGCCATAAGTTAAATCAAAGAACAATAAAGAAAGACACAAACCAAACAGCAGAACAGTTATTACAAGAGGAAAATGGACATCTCTTACCTTCCCGCCCACCTTTTGATGCGGCAAGGGTTGTGCATCCACGTGTGGATAAATACTCGACGGTTACGATCGACCAAAGCCATTATTCCGTGCCAGATCACTTAGTAGGGGAAGTGTTAAAGGTAAAAATCTATTCCAATCGAATTTTATGCTTTTACCAAGAGGAAAATGTCGCGGAACATCATCGTTTAACAGGAAGTCACGAGTGGAGTCTGCAACTGGAGCACTATGTCAAAACACTAAAGAAAAAGCCTGGTGCATTAGCTGATAGCGCAGCATTACAACAGGCGTCGAAGAAAATAAAAAACATTTATAAGGCTTATTATACCAGTAGCCCAAAAGATTTTGTAGAGTTAATGCAACTTGTAAAGGAAGGAACAAGTCTTTCAGTTATTGAACAAAGCATTGAGGAGCTAAGGAAAATTAATCCAGAGCATGTCACAACCGATAAAATTAAGATATTGTGTAAGAAAAATAGGGATGCCCCTCTGTCTCTACCTATCCTTTCGTCGCAAGAATCAAAAGCCATTGAGCATCATGCCCAAGAAAATTTGAAAGAATATGACACCCTGTTTCAGACTGGATCTATTGGGACAAAGGAGGGAATTGCATGAGTCATTTAAAGTCATCCTGGAGAGAACAAGTCATCGAATTCAGTAAGGATTTGAAATTGCCTTCAATTCGCAAATATTTAGAGGAACAGGTGAAAGAATCAGCGCTAAAGGATGCAAGTTATGAAGAGTTTCTAGCCCTTTTACTACAGAAGGAAACAGATGCCAGGCAAGAGACCGCAAAGTATAACCGAATCCGCCGGGCAGAGTTTCCCTACAAAAAACATCTAGAAGATTTGCGTATTGAAGAGCTTCCGCCAGACGCGCAAAAAGGATATAAACTCTTGAAGACTTTAGATTTTATCAAAGAAGGGAAAAATATTATTCTAGCAGGAAGTCCGGGGACGGGAAAGACCCATATGAGTATCGGTCTTGGAATGAAAGCTTGTGTGGAGGGGTATAAAGTATGGTTTACAACGGTCCCCTTACTCATTAACCGTCTGAAAGAATGTCGAGCAGAAAAGTCACTAAGGGCTTTTCAAAATAGATTTGAGAAATATGACCTTGTAATCGCTGATGAAATGGGATATATCTCTTTTGACAAAGAAGGAGCCGAACTTTTATTTACACATTTATCTTTACGAGCAGGACAGAAGTCAACGATTATCACTACGAATCTCTCATTTGAACGTTGGGGAGAGATCTTTCAGGATCCAGTCATGACAGCAGCCATGATCGATAGGCTCACCCACCAAGCGTACATTGTCAATATGAACGGAGCTTCGTATCGAATGAAAGAAACCAAGCAATGGTTAGAGCAACAAAAGCTTGTTTAAATACGACGAAAGGAGGTTTTTGGATGATGACAATGACCTTGGAGAAAGCAGCCTATTTCCTCCGTTCAGAATACGGTATGGAATACAACGGGAAAGGCATTACTTGTGCAAATGTGGCGGAATGGGTAGAAAAAGGCCTAATCAGAGCAAAAGGAGATAAGAATCATATAACAATAGACCGAGTTGCTTTAGCGGAATTTGTAGAGGATAGCCGATGGCAGGGAACGGCCTATGAGAAAGGAATTGACGATCAAACGAAAATAGAACGTTTATTAGATGAGGTCATGAAGCTGAGAAAGGAAAATGAAAGGCTGCAGAAAGAAAACACGGAGTATGCTTTAAAATTAGGGATCGGAGATTTTTAATTTACTATGGATCCCCTACCATATTTGGAAAATTTAGGTGGGGGACTTTTCAATTAACATTTGGGGTAATTTTGAGTTGACAAATACA
>NZ_QCZG01000086.1 GCF_003097615.1 Pueribacillus theae | reverse complement strand
TTAATAGATGGCTTGTTTTCCTATGCCCTCTTTTTCAGTGGTTGCCCGTAGGAGTTATTTCAGACTTCTCCTTACAGCGTATCATTATCATGTTAAAAATGGACTTTTGACCTAGGACGTTAAAAAAAGAAATCGGTCATTTTCGCCGATTTCAACAACTCCAACTTCTTATTTCTAACTTCTAGAATAATATGCTTGTCCACAAGAATTTATGTCTGTAAAAGATGAAAAGTGAAACTTTTTTTGGTTTAAATTCGTCTATTAAAGGAATGCTCATTGCCCATAGGAGATAAAATAGGTAAAATATTGGGTATAAAGCGATTCAACTAAAGAAGACTATATAGTAAAAGGGGCTTTCCAAAATATGAAATTTTTAACACGCTTCTTAATTGTTGTGTGCACTTTATTTATATTGCCGGCGGTTGTTTTAGCTGATGCTGCACCAGGGGACGTTATTATTACGTTAGGGGAAGATTTAACAAAACAACAAAAAGATCAATTGTTAAATGAAATGGGAGCTGCCGAAGATGTTGAACCTGTTATCGTGACAAATAAGGAAGAACATCAATATTTAGGAGATTACATAAGCAAATCCCAAATTGGGACGAGAGCCATTTCATCATCAAAGATTACAATTGGGAAAAAAGGTTCCGGCTTGAATGTAGAAACGAACAACATTACATGGGTATCTGAAGAAATGTATGCCAATGCTCTCATTACTGCAGGTGTAAAAGATGCGGATATTTATGTAACCGCACCTTTCGAAGTGTCTGGAACAGCTGCTCTTACAGGAATCATAAAAGCGTACGAAGTAACAGCAAATATTAAAATTCCAGAAGAACAGAAAAAAGTAGCAAATGAAGAAATGGTGAAAACAGCTGAATTAGGGGATAAAGTCGGCGTCGAAAAAGCTAATGAATTAATGTCCAGAATTAAAGAAGAAATTGCAAAAAATCCTCCGGAAAATGAAGAAGATTTACGTTCCCTTATTAAGCGTCTTGCAGAAGAGCTGGGCATTCAGTTGACCGATGAAGAATTGAATGGTCTTGTATCCCTATTCAATCGAATGAAAGACTTGAACATTGATTGGGACCAAGTCACAACCCAACTTGAGAAGGTAAGGGATAATCTTGATGAATTTTTAAACCGTGAAGAAACAAAGTCCTTTATACAGCGTTTTATCGATTTTGTTATTTCAGTTATTGAGGATATGAAATCGTGGTTTAAATCATAGAATAATTAAAAAGGATTAAGCAGGTGAAATGGTGGAAATAGTAGAGTTGCCAATGATTGGTTTTCTCGTCATTATGTTCGGTTCACTTTTTTTATTTGGGGAGCTGTTTGTAAAGGCGAAAGGCATATTTTTTATAGTGGGAATCGGACTTTTCACCCTTTATTTTTCCCACTTTTTAACGAGCAGTAAAATGCTTTGGCTCGCCATTGTTTTTCTCGTTGGCCTCTTTTTTATCATTTTAGACGGGGCGATTGTAAATGATGGATCCGTCACATTAATTGGCCTCGCTGTCATGGCTTTGTCAGTTGCGGTCCCAGCACCATCTTTTCTTTACGGATTTATCGCCGTTTTTGCATTGTTCGTAGGATTTGGTTTATCCCTGTTATTTTTAAAAGTGATGAGACCAAGAAAAATGTGGCAGCGAATGGCGCTAAAGGATAAGCTGACAAGTGATGAAGGGTATAATTCAGTTAACGAAGAATTCTTATCATTAGTTGGAAAAGAAGGGGTCACAGCAACAGCGTTTCGGCCGATTGGAAATATTGAAGTTGAAGGAAAAAAATACAGCGCGATAACTGAAGGGCAGTGGCTTGAAAAAGGTGTGGAAGTGACGGTGGATTCCGTTGATGGAACGAAAATAGTGATTAAGCCTAAAAAAAAGTGAGAGGGAATTCTCACTTTTTTTAAAGTTAAAGTATAAGTTTGTCTCATTCGCAAATGTAAACCCATCCAACCTCCCACTTCTCAGAAAGACGCGTCAGTGCCTTTGTTTTTTAGGTATCGGTACTTTGCGTATTGCTAAAAATAATATGAGAATAGAGGGGACAGAGTAAAGTAAATACGGCATGGGCAGAGAAAAGGGCAATAACGTACTGAACCCAATAAGGACTGAAGGCAATGTGGCAGAATAGGCGGACATGAGCCAAAGTTGCTTATAATTTAACTTTCTTCCTAGAAACTTTTTGAAAAGAAGGCCTAATCCTGCGATAAGTGAGACGGTTATAAATTCAAGCATTGCGACAGCCAGGTAAATAAATAAAATGGAAAGAAAAATGAAGACAGGAATCATCCCTGACATCGTCTCTTGCATCTCTATGATTTGGGATTCGTCAAACCCGTAAAGGGCCTCTCCAAAAATTGTTGAATTGCTGCCTCCTTGGAAATTGCTTAAAAGCATAATGAAAAAAAGTATAAAAGAAGGAAGCGAAACAAGAAATGAAAGAAAAAATAAATAACTAATCGTTTTTTCGATTTTCTGAAAGCGAAATAAAGAAATGGACTTCAATGAATAAAGGCTTTTAACAAATAATTGAAAAATGCTCATGCAAATCCCCTTCAATAACTGTTCAATATAAGGCAATTGTAGCCGAATTACTATCCTTCAACAAGAAATCAATTTTTTATTTTTAAGTGAAAATCCATATTGAAAACTTTTAATATTTATGGTACACTAGATCTTGTTGCTGGTTAAGCAGACAGGCTCAAAACCTACATATGTTTTTCAAAAAATGATCATTTGACAGTTGCTCAGCGATGAGCATTGTTGCATGATTGTCCTACGAGTTCTTCGAAAAGGCAGGTACCACAAAGCGTACAAATGAAGTATCATCTTTGAATTATTCCACAGTAGCTCAGTGGTAGAGCTATCGGCTGTTAACCGATCGGTCGCAGGTTCGAATCCTGCCTGTGGAGCCATGGCGGCGTAGCTCAGCTGGCTAGAGCGTACGGTTCATACCCGTGAGGTCGGGGGTTCGATCCCCTCCGCCGCTACTATACTAGAGGTTAGAAGCGAGAAGTTGAAAGTTGGATCAAAAGGTTATCCAACGATGAAATATGGACCCTTAGCTCAGTTGGTTAGAGCAACGAGCAATCGCTTCGT
>NZ_QCZG01000085.1 GCF_003097615.1 Pueribacillus theae | reverse complement strand
TTGTTTCCGGGTACTTGACAAATCAAGACATTGTGTTTTCAAGTAGATATTATTTTCATATCAAAAATGATATGGCTCCATGTCTTCCTCTATTCTTTCCATGACGTAGCCATTTTCTGTCAGGTAGTCTAGTAAACTAGATAAATGTTTGAGAGTAGAAGACTTGCTGTGTAACAAGATAATTGGCTCTCCTCCCGACTGCTCAATCTTTTTAATCTGGTTGATTGAATTTTCTACGTAGCGCCCATCTCTGTATTTCCAGTCATTGCTGTCAACATTCCAATCCCATAATTTATAGCCGTGCTCGTTTACCGCTTGTTTGTACTCTGGTGTCATGTGCGGCACGCTGCCATATGGCGTTCGGATTAAGAATGAACGGACACCGCTGATTTCTTCAAGGCTGGCTTGTCCTTTGTTCATTTCTTCCAGAACGGTACTCTTTGATTTGTAAAACTTTTTAATATCGTGGGTAACTCCGTGCATTCCAACGGCATGTCCTTCATTTACCATTTTTTTGATCGCATCAGGATACTTTTTCATGTTTGGCTCCAACATAAAAAAAGTTGCTTTCGCATGATATTTACCGAGTAAATCCAATAGTTCTTCCTCGACATCAGAAGGCCCATCATCAAAAGTTAAATATACAATTTTTTGTTTCTCTTTATTACCGCCTTGTCCCGCTAGATCCTCTTTGGAAGATTCCTTGTTTCCTCCTGCTAGATTCTCTTCTTCAGTTTCTTTATTCTTGGGTTCTTTTTCAGACGGTTCTTCTTCAGCAGAGGGTTGTTCTTTTGAAGAATGTCCAAGTTCCCTTTCTTGATTTTCTTCCGAACTCTCTTTTTGACTATTTTCTTCATCTGAAGTATGTACATCTGTTACTTTTGAACTGGCAATTGCAGTGACTTCTTCATTTCTTTCTTTTGAAGACTGTAATGGCAATACCTGTAAAAAAATGAAAAATACAATGAACGAAGCAATAGCCAAAATAACCGTTTGCTCTGATTTTTTTAACATTTTTTTCTTTTTCATGAGGGGCACGTTCACACTTTCTTAACATATTATTTTAAAATGAATAATCTATTTAAAGAAAAAGTAATCTTATAGATAAATATATCACAAAAACTACCAAAAACCGACATGAAAAATCACAAAAAAAGGAATTTTTACCAAAGATCTTTTTAACAATATTGGCCCCTCAAAATTTTCCAAGATAATGCAATTAAAACAACGCTCCAAAAAAGAATATATTTAATAAAACGGCGCCAGCGGTCCCGATACCCGTTCAAACGGCATAAGATTTCCCATTCCTTTATTACGAAAATAAAAAGTTCGCAGTTTTTCCGTAAACATGCGAACTTTTTTCAAAAATAAATTATTCGTTTTCTTCTCTTTTAGCTTTCTCATCTCTCACAACAAGCACATCACAAGGCGCATTTCGAACAATTTGTTCCGCAACACTTCCCATTACGAATCGTTCCACTGCATTTAATCCTGTAGCCCCACATACGATTAAATCAATCGAATACTTTTCCGGTATATTTCTAGATAGCTCTCGTTTCGGGCTGCCAGACTGCAACACAGTCTCTACATTTTCAAATTCTTGCATTTTTGCTTTTTCGGCATATTCATTAAGAAGATTTTCGCCATATTTTCGTGCCTCTTCAACGAAATCACCGTAGGGGGCGTACTGTTGTACCGTCATTAAGTTTTTTGTATCCACGACATGAGCAATATACAGTTTAACATTTTCCGACTTTGCAATCTTTAGAGCCCGTTGAAACGCACCTTCTGCTTCATTTGAACCGTCAACTGCAATTAACATATTCTGGTAAACCATTTTCCCACTTCCTTTCAATATTTAAATTCTTCAAATCTATTATAACCTTTGAATTAAAATAGCTATAGACATATCCATTTTGAAAAGATGAAAAGTTTCTGAACAATATGAATGGTTTACTCTAAGTCACGTTTACCATTAATGAAGGGTTTTCGCTTTTATGATTTTCATGCTGTCACGATTTGTCCATCGTCTCCAACAATTAGATTGGGATCTCCGACAAGCTCCCATAAATAGAGCGCCACGTATGTTTCATAAGGCGACCAATCTTTTTTCCAAGCTCCCATTTGCTCTTTTGTCGGTTTTTTTTCAAGGCGATATAGTTTTTTGAGTCCGTTCTGAATGCCGATGTCGGCCATTGGAAAAATCGATTTTCTGCCTAGCGCAAACAGCAAGAGACATTCAGCTGTCCATGGGCCGATTCCGCGGATTTTAACGAGCTTTTCAATTATTTCTTCGTCTGGCATCATATGGAATTCATCTAATACTACTTCACCCGAAGCAATAAGTTTTGATGTATCGATGACATATTCTGCTTTTCTGCGGCTGAATTGAAGCTCTGTTAATTGATCATAATGAAGCTTGCTTACTGCATCCGGATCAGGGTAAAACCATACCCCGTCTTTTTCGAAGCCAAATGCATTCACAAATCGGGCTGTTAATGTATGTGCGAAGCTCATGTTTAGCTGTTGGTGAATAATTGATCTCATTAAACTAAAATAAAGATCAAAATCCAATACAAGAGGCGTCCCTTTTAATGTTTGAAAAAGCGAACCAAGCTCTTTTTTCTCAAAATGGGCGTAAATGTTTTCAAAGGGGACATCCCATTGAAAGACTCGCCGTATTTCCTTTAAAACAATTGATTTATGCTCGTCCTTCACCTCTCCAGAAATGCTGAAATGCGGTTCTGTTACCGTACCGACACTTTTCACTGTAATGGCGTATGGATTTTTATCAATGACCAGTGGTACTTTTATCGTTTTATTTTCTAAATCAATGACTTTAATCGGATCGGCAGCTAATCTGCGAAGCGCGCGTTCAAAATGATAAGGGCCGGCAATCCGGATTTCCTGTTGCCACATTCTACTCCCTCTTTCTTCATTCGTTTTCTTTCGTATTTATTTTAACATTCCTAACCAAAAGAAGCTTCCGCCTTGTTCGCTTTGGCGGAAGCTTTATCTAAAGATAATTTAATCAGACCCAATCCTGACGTTTCTACCAATCCCATTTTCACATCCAACTTCCAGAATGAAAGACGCGAATGCTTTTTTCTTACTAAACATACATGACCCGCCGGGTCACAAACTTGGGATGAAAATGGTTCCATCCAATAGTTACCAT
>NZ_QCZG01000084.1 GCF_003097615.1 Pueribacillus theae | reverse complement strand
TGAAGTTGCTTTCTTGGCAAATAATCCCGGACTATGGATGGATCATTGTCACAATTTGGATCATGCGCTTAGAGGCATGACGATGCATGGGGCTTATGAAAATGTATACACTCCTTTCACGATAGGAAGCGAAACGGGTAATAGTCCTGAATAGGACTGATCATAATGACGAATATTCCGAAGGGCTAGCTACATTCAACTACGGGCTAGAGAGCTAGTAACAACGCTCAAGGTTAAAAAGAAGCCATAAACTCTTGGCTTTTTTTATTGAAAATTGTTGTTGTGGCTTTCCAGCCATTGCTTGAATTCGTCAGGTGTACGTACATTATTATCTAATACAGTGGTATAGATATCGAGGCTTGTTACTTGCTTCCCATACTCGGGTCGTACGGACCAAACGGTTTTAATGCTTAAAATAGAGACAATCGCTGCCGGAGTAAGACGATCAGGCATCCTACGAATATGCTGAAAATCGGGCTGTTTTTCAGGATCGTCCACAAACCAAATATCCAGTTCCCATTTGTTTCCGATGTTGGATTCGTAAGTGATACCAAGCATTGGTGTGATTGCTTTTTTAATGATTACAGAATCTAACTATCGTAAAGCTTGGGTATTAAAAGAAGCTGAAAAACATTACGAATGGGCAAAAAGTTTTGAAACATCAGGGAACGCGCAAACGTTTGGCATCATGACAGGAGCACTTTGGATTTTAGCGATAGGAGCATGCATTTTCTTGCTCATCCTGAAATTATGGATTTTCGGCTGGATTCCATTCGTTATAGCAATTGCAATGACGTTAATATTACTTGCCTATTACATGAAAAAATAGTTTCGAAGAAAGAAGGGGATAAACATTATGTTCAAATTAATAAGTGTTGAAAGTTTAAGTAAGACTTATGTGAGCAAAAAGGAAAAAATTATTGCCGTTGATAATATTAGCTTTACAGTCGATCAAGGAGAAATTTTTGGTTTTCTTGGACCGAGCGGAGCAGGTAAAACCACTACACAAAGAATACTGACAACATTGTTGCCCTTTAGTAGCGGAACAGTTTATATAGCTGGATATAATGTGTTAACCGAAGCCAAAAAAGTCCGTGCAAATATAGGCTATGTTAGTCAGCTTGGTGGTGCTGATCCAAACGCCACAGTACGGGAAAATCTGGAATTATCAGGAAAATTATATGGGCTATCAAATGATGTTACAGTGCAAAGAATTGAGCAATTGAGTAAATTGCTAGATTTTCATGAATTACTTCCGCGCTTTGTTCGCACATTGTCTGGTGGGCAAAAACGTCGTGTTGAGATTGCTCAAGGAATTTTACATGAACCAAAAGTTTTATTTCTTGATGAACCAACGACAGGACTTGATCCACAAAACCGCGCTAATTTATGGCAGCACATTAAAAAATTACGTGACAATGGAATGACCATTTTCCTAACGACTCACTATTTAGAAGAAGCGGACGCGTTATGTGACCGTTTAATTATCATAGACCACGGCAATATTATCGCTGAAGGAACACCTACAGAATTAAAGAAAAAGATTTCGAGTGAAGTTGTTTCAATGGAAATGAAACATCTGCAGGACAGCGAAAAAATGAAACTATTTTTTAAACAATTAGAACTTGATAAAGCGACAGAAGCAAATATGAAATTTTCCATTTACACTGACATAGGTGAAGAATTAATTACTGATATTATTAACTTCACAAAAGAACATCAGATTGAATTAGCCAATTTATCGTTATCAATGCCTTCCTTAAATGATGTCTTTTTAACATTAACTGGTAAAGAATTGCGTGATGGCGGAAAGGAAGAAGAACAATGATGCAGGTTGTACGGGAAACGAATATTTTTTTTGTTCGTAAATTAAAAGAGTCAGCTCGCCAAATTGTTTGGGTAATCTCAGGTTTGATGACTCCCTTGTTATATATCTTATTATTTAGTCCCTTATTGAAAAAAATTACCCATCCTGCTATGACTACAGCTCAGGTCTTAGATATGTTTGTGCCGGGCATTTTAGTTCTCTTAGCATTTAGTTCAGGAATGGGTGCTGGATGGTCAATGGTTTTTGACCTAAAAAGTGGGATTATTGAACGTTTACGTGTAACCCCAGCCAGTCGGTTCGCTATGTTAATGGGAGGGGTATTAAAAGATGTCGTAGCGTTCCTTATTCCAGCAATTATCGTTTTAGTAATCTCAAGTTTATTTGGTTATGAAATACACTTTGTTGGTATTTTATTACAATTAATATTACTCTCGGTTCTTACGATGATGGTTTCAGCATGGTCTGGAAGTCTGGGTTTGATTTTCCAAGATGTGGGTGGGGTTGCTGCCGTAGTAACAAGTTTACAATTACCGTTAACCTTACTTTCCGGAATTTTATTACCAATGTCATTTGGACCAAAGTGGTTACAAGTACTCGCCCATGTCAATCCGCTATATTATGGAGTAGAAGCATCCAAAAAATTAGCGGAAGGATCAATTGTGAACCAATCAGTTTTCGTAGGATTTATTGTCATTGTGGTTATTACAATTATCACATTGATTTGGTCAACTCGCGTTTATAACAAGGCCATTGCATAAGATTTTAATGGAGTGGCAAAAGTAATTAATTGAATAATTCTTTCTTCCATAATCGGGAGAAATTGTTGAAGATTACAGTCATAAAATTATCAAACTTTTTTATAAAAGTTGTGCAGTTTTCACAAAGAAAGAACCCGTTTTGATCAAACTTTATTTTAAAAGCTACAACATCCCGTCCTGGATTGCCGTGAACATCTTGACCACCGCGTTTTTCGGCATCGGAACGGTGATGGCCAACTATCGTGAAAAAGGCATTTTGCGACGCTATCAGGTCACAACAGTAAGGCCCTGGATGGTGTTAACGGCGCAAACCGTGCAGGGAACCTTCATTTTTACCATCAGCGCCGTAATCATTCTCATTTTTGGATTTCTTATATTCGACTTACATGTACCGAAATATTTGGGGAGCACCTTATTGGAAATCCTATTAAGCCTGGCCGCCTTCTTCCCGTTCGGACTGTTGATCAATTCAATTGCCAAAACCGTTCGGACTGCCTCAGCCATCAGTTCACTTGCCTTGAATTTGATGATTTTTCTATCGGGAGCCACCTTTCCGAAGTGGAGTTACCATTCATTGGCACGGAGTAGATGTCCCTAATGGTGAGGATGGAGTTGCCGGGATGACGCAGGATGCCGTAATGCCTGGAGAGTCGTATATCTATCGTTTTGTTGTAAAAGAGGCGGGAACTCATTGGTACCATTCCCACCAGCAGTCCTCCATCCAAGTGCAAAAGGGGCTATTCGGGGCTCATGCCAGACACTTCCGTTACGCTGGCAATGCTAATGGAAGACAAACCACTAGGAATAGTGTATAGCCCAGACGGACACGGGAAACGAAATGTGCTCGATGAAG
>NZ_QCZG01000083.1 GCF_003097615.1 Pueribacillus theae | reverse complement strand
TGATTATTGCGGATGAATTGAGCCACTTCTGCAGAGTTTTGAGCCAGTCAGTGCGGAAAAGAGAGCCACCTTCTGCGGACTAGAGAGCCAATACGATAAATAGAATAACCTCTTGTATAATAAAAATTGCATGCAAACAAGCATGAAAATATTATACAGGAGGTTTTTTTATGGTTAATTGCCGAAAGATTCTGGAACTGTATTTTGAAGGGATCAGTCAAAGAACGATCAGTTCTAGCACTGGTCACTCCAGGAATACAGTCTCTGAGGTCGTTCACCGTGCCAAGAAACTTGGCTTGGAAAGTTTGAATGATACCATGACCAACTCATGGCTAGAAGCGTTTCTCTTTCCTGAGAAACAAGCTATTGAGAAGGGGTATTTCCCGGTTGATTGGGAAGTGGTGCATAAGGAGCTACAAAAAAAGAATGTTACCTTGGCCTTATTGCATCATGAATATGAAACGGAAGCACGTGAGGGTGGAAAAATCCCTTATGCTTACAGAACTTTTTGTGAGAAATACGGGAAGTATGCGAAGAAATATAAATTAACGATGCCTATTCGGAGAAAACCAGGTGAGATCATGGAAGTGGATTGGGCTGGCTCCACGCTGTCTATTATTGATCGTTCTACTGGGGAAACGATTCCGGCGTATGTATTTATTGCGACCTTGCCTTACAGTCAATTAAGTTACGTGGAAGCATTTTTAGATATGAAATCACCAAATTGGCTTAAGGCTCATATTCATGCATTCCAATATTTTGGTGGAGTTCCTGAAACATTGGTTCCAGATAATCTAAAAACAGGGGTTACAAAAGCCCTTCGAGATGAACCTCTTCTCAATGAGGCCTATCGTGAACTAGCAGATTATTATCGCACAGTCATCGTGCCGAGCCGGGTTCGAAAACCAAAGGATAAGGCAAGTGTGGAGGGAACAGTCGGCTACATTTCCCGACAGATTATTGCCTCGTTGAGAAACTATCAATGTTTTCATATAGAGGACTTAAATCAACGAATCTTTGAAAAGCTAGAAGAAATCAATACAATTGATTTTCAAAAACGCCCTGGTTCCCGTAAAAAGGTGTTTGAGGAAGAAGAGAAATCCCACCTTCAACAGCTTCCCCAAACACGTTACAAGCTTGCGGAATGGAAAACAGCAAAGGTTCAACTGAACTACCACATTCAAGTTGAACGAATGTATTATTCCGTTCCATATGATTACGTCCGTGAACAAGTCGATGTTCGACTGACTACGGATCTAATTGAAGTGTACTTCAAAGAAACACGGATTGCATCCCATAAAAGGTTAACCGGGGAAGTTGGCCAGTTCTCTACGAACACGGATCATATGCCTGATAATCATAAATTGTATCTAGAGCATACCCCTGAAAACAATCGGAAATGGGCAGAAACAATTGGACCCTCCATGGCACAGTTTGTTTCTTATATCTTAGAAATAAATCCAGAAAAGAAAGCATTAAACATCCTTGGCACATTAAGGAACTTATCAACAAAATATACAAACGATGAGATCGAGAGAGCAACGTATACATTGCTTGAAATATCAACAAACCCAACAATTTCTGTCTTAAAGGGTGTATTGGATAGAGGTAAGAAACGCAGGAAAAAGTCGAATATCGATAATTATCAAAACAATACGAATGATAATGGATTTACCCGTGGTGCTGAATACTTTGGAGGGAAAACAAGATGATGAACCAAGAAACATTACGTAAATTAACTGAAATGAAAATGGGTGCTATGGCAGATCTGTATCAGCAACAGAGTCTAAACAAAGATTATCAAGATATGGATTTCGACGATCGTTTTAATCTGTTAGTAGACCATGAGTATGATCGTCGAAAGTCAAATAGGCTGGAACGGTTAATTAAGCAGGCCACTTTCGACGAGCCAACGGCAGCTATTGAAGACATAGAGTATCATCCCGACCGCAACCTGGATAAGAAGCTAATATTAGAGCTGGCAACGGGGAGCTATATCCAAAATCACCATAACATTATTTTAATGGGTGCATCAGGGAACGGCAAAACATGGATATCTAATGCCTTTGGTGTTCATGCGTGTCGCCAATTTTACAAAGTAAAGTATATTAGATTACCGGAATTACTGGATGAATTAGCAGCAGCAAAGTATGAAGCCGATGGAAGCTTCCGTAAACTCATCCAAAAATATAAAAAGATTGATTTATTAATACTTGATGAATGGTTGTTAACTGAGCTTTCAGAGGAAAAAGCACTTCACATCTTGGAAATTATTGAGGCGAGATTAAAGAGAGCATCTACCATATTCTGTTCCCAGTTCTCTCCGGAAGGGTGGCATTCGAAACTAGGACAGGCACAGGTAGCAGATGCGATCCTTGACCGTATTGTTCATGATTCCTATAAGATCCTAGTCGATGGAGAGGTATCAATGAGAGAACGTCATAGTTTGGTGGTTAGAAAATGATTCCAATAGAGGTTGAAAACCGCATAGCTAACTATTTCTTTCATAGATATCTGCCGGAAGAAGTGATGATAAAAATAGTAGACAGATTACTAACTCCTTGTACACGGACCGATGAGGAGGATTTAGATATTGATGAACTGGTCTCTTGGGCAATTGAGATTATTGACGAACAGTTAGAAGATAAGCCACTTAGGTAATACTGGCAGCCATTGGAGTAAAGTGAAACTTCAATGGCTGTCTATTTATCTCTCTCTAAATATACAGTGGCTCCCTCCTCCGCACTCAGTGGCCCTATTATCCGCAAATGGTGGCTCAAAACTACGCACTAGTGGCTCATTCTGTCCGCAATACTCAATTAGATCTACTTATTAGTAGTTTGCAAGATGAATACGAACAGATAACACAGAATAATAAAGGGAAATTGCCCTTTGATTTTAATATAAATTATAAAATAAAAGAATATGAAGATAAAGTTACTGATATTAATTCAACAATTTTTGATATACCTATTAATGATAAATCTACTAAGAATGAGATAGATAAGCTAATATTTATCGGTGAACTTAGAGTCAAATTAGAACTTTATAAACAACAATGGAATGAATCGGATGAAGAAGAAAACATAAGTGAGAAAATCAAAAACATTGAAGAACAAATAAATGACATAAAATTAATTGACTATCAAGATAAAAGAGAAACAATATTGAGGTTGTTAGATGAATTAATTCAGGTTTATTTAGATAAAAGCGGTGATGCCCTAGATAATTATGAAGGATATAAGTCTTCTTTTAATTATAAAGAAAAGAAACTCGAATTAAGAAAGCCTAAATCGGCATACCCAAGTAAAGTAGGTAGTAGTTCAAATCATATGTTTTTACACCTATGCTTATTTTTGGGTCTACATGAGCTAATATTAATTCAAAAGTCACCTTATGTACCTCAGTGGTTAATAATAGATCAACCTAGTAGACCGTATTTTGGTGAAGAAAAAGAAAATATAGTGAGGAAGTTATCTTGGGAAAAAGTAAAAAAATCTGATAAAGGAAAAATTACAATTGCAATGCAACTGCTTGATTATTTTATAAATTATATAATTACAGAGTTAAAAACTGATTTTCAGATTATTTTGTTGGAGCATATACCCAAATCTATTTGGACTGAAGCGGGGTTGAGTAATTTCCATTTAGTGGAGGAATTTAAAAATGGAAACGCATTAATTAGATTTGATGAAAACAATCAAGCGTATTAGAATAATAGTATAAAATTTACATTAAAGATATATATAGAAGGATATTTTTATTTGTTATTCTCAAATAATACTACTTAATCTTATCTAGTATTCTAAACTAAACATACATGACCCGCCGGGTCACAAACTTGGGATGAAAATGGTTCCATCCAATAGTTAC
>NZ_QCZG01000082.1 GCF_003097615.1 Pueribacillus theae | reverse complement strand
GCTGGCCAGTAACAAAGGCTTTCAGCCGTAGAGCAAACCACCCGTTCACACGGGTGGTTTTGATTTACTACTTTTGGCTAGTTATGTCCCAGCCTCTCTGACCGAAATACAAGTTGCCCTAACAACATCATTATTATACCACCCATTTATAAAAATTAAACATTGTTTAAGTGAGCTATTAATATGGAAATTGTTAATTTAGCTAGTTATTAAGTAATGAAAAATCATGTAATTGTGTTTACAAAATGTAGCGTAATATTGTTTAGACTTTTAAGCCGGATCTGCTTTTCCTTTTATTATTTAGCTACACTCCCAATGTAAAGGAGATATTACTAGACAAAAAGGGAGATTCATTGACAATTTTAGCCATGAGCTACAAAATAGTATTGATGTGATTTAAATTATTTTATTAATGACTATGCACTACCATTATGATTGAATTCAACCTAGACAATCAGAAGCTAAACCTTTATTTGGTAACTTCTGATTTTTTTATAAAAAATTACAAGAATTATAAAAAAGAGGGAAATTATGAAGAGAAAAAGTTTAATTGATTTTTATAAAGAAACAGACTATACCACTACAAGTCTATCTATCAGAGGTATCGCCCCTAGACCTAGCGAATGGAATGTGCCACTTTTTATAAAAAATGTCTATCCTACAAATATTGATTTATTCAAAAAATCTTTTAATAACAATCAGGTTGAGATTGAATTAGATCAACAGGATTTAGATTATTTTAAAGCACTGTTGTTACATGAATCGTTATTTTACTTTTATAAGGCTTTTTATAATTACTTATGTGCATTGAAACTGTATGATGGTGGACTTCAACATTGGATAGAAATAACAGCGTATTATGCTAAATTCTATTTAGCAAACAGTATTATTACCTTAGCAGGAAAGTCTAGATACATAGTTACTGGGAGTAGTAATAACTTCGTTGAAGAGATTTATAAGTTAGTTAATAGTAAGGGATACCATAGAAACATAAATAAAAATGGTAGACTTATACCTAGTCATGCAAAATATGGCATTGAAATTGAAATTAATCCATTTATAAACGAAGGAAAGCTAAGGATTATTAATAATTTAGGTAGCGGTGGTTCGCATGGTTTTGTCTGGAAAAAGTATTTAGAATTACATACAGAAGAATTTGATATCACTAAAATGACCTATAGTTATCCACAGCATCTATCGGATCATAGAAATCTCGAAAATTATTCTTTTGAAGGTTATAAACAGTTGGATTTTAATTTAGAAGTAGAAAATTTTAAAGGTTACTTTCAAAGAGATTATATCAAAGAGCAATCAAAATTAATTTATACAAGTGAAACCGCTATTATACTAGGAGTAATTGGTGAGTTGTTTAATTTATATGAGGAATTTCAAGTAAGTAAATTGCCAATTGAAAAGGAAAAATTGATATATATGTGTAGATATACACTGGGTGATTCTGAACAATCTAGAAAATTGGCAGATTTAATAGATTCTGGTTTTCCAAGTAAGAATAAATATTTAGATGAGTATTATTGGTATGAAGAAAACTAAATAGCTCTATTATTAGAACGGTTACAATTTAAGTGTAGAGAAAGAGAAATTAGATGAAGGAAATTAATAAAGAATTAGAAAAAACAGAAGCCGAGGAAACGGTGTAAACTAGCGCCAGCAGTCGGGGAATCAGTTGTTGTTCCTATGTAAATATTAGATGATGGAAAAAAGTACGGTAGGGAATCAGGAACAAGTCTAATGAGTTGTGGAATTTATAACTGAAAGTAGACTTTTGTAAAGGAAAATGAGTATTTTTCTTATAAAAGGTATTTAGGCATCGCTGAACATTCTTGTAGTTTGAAAAGGTTTTATATATAAAAAATATCTAAACAAGAAAGCGTGAAGGTGATTTTTGCTATGAGTAAAGAAAAATCTATACAAGAAAAGACCTCTGCGGATTCTAAATCTATTGGGTTTGATTATCAATATTATTTTTTTCTTAATGAACTTTTACAAATTAAAGAAGGTCAAACGGTTGGATATGAAGTGAAGGATGATGTCCATATCGAGATGAGGGATGGAATGGAAACGTTGATTCAACTAAAACATTCAATTTCCTCCACTGGTACTTTATCTGTGAAAGATGAAGACTTATGGAAAACTATTAGTAATTGGATAGATATAATTACTGATAGTGCATTGGGGCGCTCAGCAAGTGATTCACAAATTGAATTTATAAAAAATACTAATTTCTTGTTAGTGACAAACAAATCTAATTCAAGTAGGAATGAATTCTTAAAAAAAGTAAACCTTTTAAAAGAAAATAGTTTAACGATAACCTCATTTAAGGAGTATTTATTAAAATTATGCACTCCAAAAAAAGGGAAAAATAAGTCACAAGTTGATAAGTACATAAGTAAACTGCACTCTAAAGATAATGAATTTGTGGAAGAGTTTATTAAAAAATTAGACTTTTGTTTAAGTAAGGATGATCTATTTGATTTAATTTACACTCGTTTGAAGGAAAAGAATGTTCCGGAAAGAAGGCTAGAAAATGTATTTCACGCTATAGATAGTAGTTTGAGAAAGATGATCTACGAAGAAGTAAAATCAAGAAAAAAAGTTATTATAAGTTTTGAAGACTACTATAAGAGATTTACCCGTTACTTTGAATTAGGAAGAAGTAAAAAACTCCCAATCAAACTTATTACACCGAAAAAACCAATACCAGACGATTATAATAGCTATCTTTCAATTAAACAACTACTTGATGCTGAAATTTTAGATAAAGATGATTTAGATTATGAAGATGAGTTAGTAACAATTTTTACTTCAAAGATACTTTTATTAAATAATATAGAGGAATGGTTGCAAGAAAGTGAAATAACAGAAGAAGAGAAAATGAGATTTAATAGTAATTCAATTAGGATATGGGAAATATCCCATAAAAAGTCTCATGCAAAACTAAAAAGGAAACTTAGAAGAGTAAGTATTGATGAACTTGATAGTGAAGAAATAATAGAGTGTGCTACAGAATGCTATTATGATGTTTTAGGGGAAAAACTGACCATCGACGAAACTGAATTAGATCAAGATTTAAGTAATGGCCAATTTTATGTATTATCAGATGAACCAAGTATTGGTTGGAGAATAGATTGGAAGGAACTGTATAAAAATTGAGGGAAGTAAATTACAGAAATAACGATTATTATTCAAATGATTCCTTTAACAATGAAGTATTGGGATTGATAGCAATATACTATGTGTTAAAACATGCTCATAAAATGAGTAGTGCTAAAGTTATGTTAATTTTACCATTAGCTTTTCATAACAATATTGTTAGATATATAAATGATTCAAGAACAGATGTTAAAAGTATAGATCAGTTAATAATAAAAAAACCAGAATTTTTTTCGAATTTTAATGAAAGATTCTATTCAATGCTAGAAATATCAGCTAATTCAACACTTATATTAGCTGCTATGAATCTAATTTCAATTCAAGAAGATGGAATGATTGTTTTGAAGGATAGTGACGAGAATTTGCTGTTAGAAAGCACAAAAAAAAAAGATATAGGAATAAGAGCGTTTAATATAGTAAAAGCCTCTAAAGGTATTGGAGAACTACTAAATCAAAGGAAAGAAAATTTATATTTACAATTAAGGGTGGAAATATGAAATTTAGTATAAATAAAATATTGCTTTGGTTAAAAAGCGGAAATTTAAGGGAAATAAAATTTAGGAGAAATAAGATTAATGTAATAACAGGAGACAGCGGAACCGGTAAAACTGAAATATTAAGTATTATTGATTATTGTTTTTTTGGAAGTAGAGCAGATATTACTGATGAGATAATTAATGAAAATGTTACGTGGTATGGAATAAATTTTAATATTAATGATAACGTATATACACTTGGTAGAAGATGTATTGAGAAAAGAGAGGTGTCAAAAGATTATTTTTTTCATGCTGATGGTTATATTCCAAAGATGCCTGCTGTAAATAATGATGAAAAACAAATTAAAAAAATTATTGATAAGGAATTTAGCATTACTGAGAGAACAGTATTTCCATATGGAGGAAAAAATATCACTTTAGGAAGTAAGATATCACCACGGTACTTTTTTATGTTTAATACTCTATCAGGTGATACAATTGATCATAGTGAGATATTCTTTGATAAGCAGAATATTGACAGGTATAGAGATGCATTAATGAATATTTTTGATTTAGCAGTAGGGATTGAAACAGAAGAAAATTTATTAAAGAAAGAAAAGCTTAATGTTTTAAAGGCAGATTTAAAACAATGGAGAAGAAAACTAACTCTAATAGACAAAGAAGTTGAAGTTTTCAATAAGAATATAGTTGATTTATCGAAGAAAGCAAAAGAATTTAATTTAATAGATTATGATTTAACAGACCCAGCTAAACTGATGAAAAGATTTGACGAAATAAGTAGTACATATAAAGAAGAAAGTATAGAGATCAACCTTGAAAGAATCAATAAATTAAAAACAGAGAAAAACAAAATTTTAAGGAAAATAAGAAATCTCAAGAAGTTTAAACTTGAAATAGAAAGGTATAAAAAATTAGAGAAAAATAAACTTGATAGTCTAAAACCAGTTAGAATTTTGAATGAAAGTTACAAGTTACTAAAGATTCCTGAATTAGATTGATTATTGCGGATGAATTGAGCCACTTCTGCAGAGTTTTGAGCCAGTCAGTGCGGAAAAGAGAGCC
>NZ_QCZG01000081.1 GCF_003097615.1 Pueribacillus theae | reverse complement strand
AATTGTTTCCGGGTACTTGACAAATCAAGACATTGTGTTTTCAAGTAGATATTATTTTCATATCAAATTTACGTTCGTTTGTGACGATCGGGATGCTGAGCAGTTTGTCATTCGTTTTAATGCTGATTAAATTTCCCATTCCGCCGTTTCCGCCATATTTAACGGTTGATTTCAGCGACATTCCAGCACTTATCGCTGCCTTCTTGTTAGGCCCAATGGGAGCTATTTTAGTTGAGTTGTTTAAAAATATTTTGGATTACTTAATTTCGGGGAGCCCATCAGGGATTCCTGTAGGGCATCTTGCAAATTTCGTGGCAGGAATAGCCTTCGTATTGCCAACATACTTTGTTTATAATCGTCTGAAAGAGAAAAAAGGTTTAATCGTTTCTTTTATCGTTGGAACATTGTTTATGGCGGTCCTTATGAGCATTTTAAATTATGTGGCGATTTTGCCTGCCTATATTGCTCTTCTTGGCTGGGATCCGATGACAAACAGTGCGCTTCGCCAACTCGTTGTCGCAGCTGTTTTACCATTTAATGTGTTAAAAGGATTCATTGTTGCAGCTCTTTTCCTTCTCTTATACAGTCGTTTAGGAAAATGGCTTGAAAAACAAACCCAATACCGAAATGCTTAAAGTGCGTGTTCAAAAAAAGGCTAGGCCATTATGGCTTAAGCCTCTTTTTGTTTAATCAGAAGGTTTCTGGGGAAACTATCGAATAAGTCTTTCTAGGGAGGGTTTCTTGACATGGATGAGCGAAATGAACCACATGAAATGATGACAGAGAAAGCGAATGGTCTAAGCTCTACACAAGAGGTGATTTATCCGAAAGATTTTAAAAAAGCAGACAAAGCGGCGAAGGAAGAAGAAAAAGAACAAAGACGCTGAAGCGTCGTTCAGTTCTAGAAGTTAGAAATGAGAAGTTGGACTTGTAGAAATCAGCGAAAAAGACCGGTTTCGTATATCGATTTAGTCAAAGTTCAGAAGCCAGATTGGTCTAAATTTGCGAAAGAGACAAATTTATGCTTTCTTTAAATGAAAAAACGGATGAATGGTTCGGTTCATCCGTTTTAAACTGCAGCCGTGATGCTTTTTTCCTTTGTTTGTAATCTTTGATAAATAAGTAAATCCCGGTTGTATTGGGCTGCATAGCTCAGCATGCAATGAAATTTTACAATTTCAAAACTTTCCCAATCAACAACACCGAATAGACGGTTTAGTTTCTCCGCATTTTCCCATGCGGTTTCTTCAAAAACGTAATTCAATTCATGGGCTTCGATATCAATTTTAAATAACTCCGAATGCTTGATTCTTTCCTTAAACGAAAAGCGGTTCTTAAATTTAAAAATTTCAAATGCTCTTGGAATGGATGCTTGAAGTGCTTCGCGATCGAGAAAGTGGCCTAATTCATGCAGTGTCACTGCTTTGACGTAGGCTTCCAAAGAAACGTTTTCGTTCACTTCCATTCTGGCTTTTTGAATTCGTTCTGCATCAAAATACACGATGTTTTTTATAAAGTCATAGCTCATATTGACACCAGACTGTTCTTGTTGAATCTTTAGCGAAATGTTCACGTCGTTCATCGTTGATTGAATAATCTGTTTTACTTTCTTTTTAAGAATTCGTTTGTTCATTTGTACCCCTTTTTATATGAGTTAACCTTTATATTCACTCATTTCATTATACTCATTTTAACATATATTTTAAGTTTTTATGTGACGACGTTTAGAACGTTTTCATCATGGGAAGTAGAAAAACAAGTGACTAGTAAAGGAGGAAGAAGCCATGCTTTGGCTAGGGATTGGAGTATTCATTATTGGCATTGCATTTGCTATTCTTGTTGCTTTCTTAGTAAAGCCTTTGAACAAGCTGAAAGAGATCTTCATTAGCACAAAAAGAACGACAGATGCTTTGCCGGAAAAGATTGATAAGGTGACGGGGAAAGCGGTGGATGTCCTTCAGAAGAGCAATGAAACGCTTGGCAATGTAAACGAGCAGGTGGGACAGTTAAGCCCGGTATTTCATATCATCGGAGATGCTGGGACTGCGGCCAGGCGGTTATCAGTAAAATTGGTTGACAAAACGATCGAACTGCAAGAAGACACGGGAGAGGGAAGAGAAGTAATTGAACGTAGAAAACTGGATGGATTATATGGAGCCGCTGCATTAGGATATTATTTATACCAAAAAAGGCAATCGATTAAAGAAGCAATGCCTGAATAGTCTTCCATTCAATAGGATGTAAAGAGGGTGTCCCCAGCTTTTTTCGGACACCCTTTTTTATGAGTTTAATTTTTTGTTTTTCTTTTCACTTTTTGCAAGAGAAGATAACTAGCCGAAACCAATCCTTTAAAAAGGCCAAGGTTCTTTCGTTCAGGTTTCTCAGCCGTTGCTTGGACGATATCTGAAAAAGAAGAAGTAATATATTTCGTTGAGTCCCCAAAGTCACCAGCAATATAAAAATATGGCGTTAACGTACCTAATTTTTTATTTAAATCGTCAACTGTTTTGTTCGTGTTCCACAGAAGAGTTGTTGCTTCATTCGTGATTCCATCCACCTGATTCGGCAGCTTTTCAATCGTCCGATTCATGCTCATAATGACAGAAGAGAGATGCTTTAATGTGCGTGATAAGTAAACAACTAAAATGAAAAATGCAATGCTGAAAATTAACGTTCCTATACTCATTAGAATCATCGTAAATTCCCTCGCTTCACTCACTTGTTTGTTGATAGTTATTCCACGAGGAAATAGAAATAAAACGTATTCTTCAGCTTCATTTCTCTTTTTTGTATAGGTTAAAACAATGTCAACTGTTCGTACATGTTTATCGTTTCAAATGAAGCTTCGCGGGTTGTTCGCATTGGTGCTAGTTCGGTCGTTGAAATGCCTAATAAACGGACGGATTTCTTGTTTCGTTGAATGGCTTTCAGCAGCTGCTCGGCATGTCGGTAAATCGTCATTGCATCATTTGTATGCTGCTCAATCGTTATTCTTTTCGTTTGTTGGGAAAAGTCGTGGAACTTCACTTTTAAAATAATGCATTTTGTCATTTTGTTTTCCTGGATAAGCTTTTCACTGACGATTTCGGCCAACTGTTGGAGGACTGGAAGCATATCTTCTATTAAATAGAGATTTTCTTTTAGCGTAATCTCTCTCCCAAGTGATTTTCTTTTCCGGTTTGGAGTTACCCGCCGGTTATCAATTCCGCGGGCGTGCTGATAGAATAAACGCCCTCGTTCTTTAAATACACGGAGAAGTGTTTCTTCACTCAACTTTCTCAAATCTTTTCCGTTTTCGATTCCCATGTTAAGAAACTTTTCTTTCGTTACTTTTCCAACCCCAAAAAATTCGCCAATTGGAATTTGTTCGATAAACGAAAGAGCTTGTTCAGGGGGAACGACGGTTAGCCCGTCTGGCTTTTTGTATCCGGAAGCTACTTTCGCTAAAAATTTATTATAAGATACACCGGCTGAAGCGGTAAGCTTCGTTTCTTTGTAGATTCTTTTTTTTATTTCTTTTGCGATAATCGTTGCAGATTTGATATTGAATTTATTTTCGGTAACGTCCAAATATGCTTCATCGAGCGCAAGCGGTTCGACCAAGTCTGTAAACATATGAAAGATTTGCATAATTTGTCTGGAGACAGCTTTATATTTTTTCATGTCTGTTCGTATGAATACGGCTTGGGGACAGCGTTTAAATGCTATGTTGGAAGGCATGGCAGAATGAATGCCGAACTTTCTTGCTTCATAGGAACAAGTGGCCACAACTCCCCGCGAATTGGGGAGGCCGCCAACAATAACCGGTTTACTTCTTAATGCAGGGTTATCCCGCTGTTCAACAGAAGCAAAGAAAGCGTCCATGTCAATATGGATGATTTTACGTGACTGATCCATTACTTGTTCACGCTCCAAACATTTTCGTACGTTCATTTTCCATTTTACCAGAATCGGAAAATAAGAAGCTAAAAAGAAATAAAACGAATGCTCGTTCTTTCTATTATTGACTGAAAATTGAAATCATGTATAGTAGAATTATGTTATTATGGTGAAATGATATTCCTATAGTCGGAACAAAAAAGGAGCGGAGAGACATATGGCAGAAAATCTAGTTCTATTCGAGACAAAGAAAGATGTAGCATGGATTACGTTTAACAATCCGGAAAAATTAAATTGCATTACAAGAAATAATTTGTTGAAAATCATTCAACATTTAGAAGAAATTAGCAAAGATGAATCGATTCGAAGTGTTGTTTTTACAGGAAAAGGTGAAAAGGCTTTCTCCGCAGGAATGCATGTCAATGAATTTAATCATTTAACTCCTCAAAAAGCATATCAACTAATTTCTGAACTCAAAAGGGTTTGTGAGTTAATCCGTACGATCCCCCAAGTGGTGATTATGGCGATTAATGGACATTGCATTGGTGGTGCAATGGAGATGGCGATGGCTGCTGACATTAGAGTTGCTTCTAAAAATGCGGTATTTTCTATGCCGGAAATTAACTTAGGCATCCCTTCTGTATTGGACTCCGTCCTTTTGCAGCAGCATGTCGGCCTGAGCCTTGCGAAAGAGATGCTTTTAACCGGTGAACCAGTAGATGTTGAAAAGATCAATCAATTTGGATTTATCAACGCAGTCGTTGAATTATCTGAATTGGAAAGGACAGCTGAGCAATATGCTCAAAAAATCTCCGAAAAAGCATTTTTTACTGTCAAACAGCAAAAAGAGCTTTTTGAGACATGGCAGAACACTTCGCTTGAGTACGCAATTAAAGACAGCATGAACCAATTTGCGCTTGCCTTCACAACAGACACGCCGCAGAAAAAATTAGACGAATTTTTAGCGAATAAAAAGAAATAAGCTTAAATGCCAAAGGACGGGTGGGTAAAATCATCCGTCCTTTCATTTGTGAAAAGAAAACCATACGCTAGGCGTATGGTTCCGGAAAGCTTTCAGCGATGTATCAAAAAA
>NZ_QCZG01000080.1 GCF_003097615.1 Pueribacillus theae | reverse complement strand
GGTAACTATTGGATGGAACCATTTTCATCCCAAGTTTGTGACCCGGCGGGTCATGTATGTTTAGTTTGAAAGTCGTTTTGAAACTTTTCCATGCATTTCATTTCTGAACCCGAAGACATTAATTTTTTTTAAACTGCATAACAATTGTTAGACGGGAAAAAAGGAGGAGTTATGGTTTTGAAAAAAATTGGAAGAGTAGCTGTCATGATGGAACCAGAAAAACTTCGTTACCAAGAATATGAGGTTCCTGAACCTGAAAATGGGGCAGTTGTGTTAAGGGTGTTACGAACGAATATTTGCGGGTCAGAGCTCCACATATGGAAAGGTCTGCATCCGACGAAAAAAAGAGGCGTATTAGGGCATGAGATGATTGGGGAGCTTTATGCTGCAGGAAAAGGGGTGGAAACAGACTACGCAGGGAATCCGATTAAAAAAGGTGATCGGATTGTTGCAGCCTATTATCTTACGTGCAGGAAATGTACGCCGTGTAAAGAAGGGAAATTTCATTTGTGTGAGCATGCTTATGATTTCTGGAATCAGGAACCTGAAAAGTCTCCACATTTTCATGGTACATTTGCAACCCATTATTATATCCATCCAAATCAGTATTTTTATAAAGTGCCAGATAATGTTTCCGATGTTTCCGCAGCAAGTGCTAATTGTGCGCTGTCACAAGTTTATTTTGGGATTGAAAAAGCTCAATTAACGAACAATCAATCCATTATCATTCAGGGAGCAGGTGGCTTAGGTCTAAACGCAACTGCGGTTGCGAAAGAAAAAGGTGCAACTGTCATTGTAATTGATGGTGTGGAAAGCAGGCTAGAACAAGCGAAGCAGTTTGGTGCGGATTATGTACTAAATTTTAATGATTTTGAAACGATGGATGCCCGAACGAATGCCGTCCTTGACTTAACAGGAGGAAAAGGTGCGCATGTTGGAATGGAATTGTCAGGAAATCCAGCGGCATTTGCTGAAGGGATTCATTTTATTCGTCCAGGTGGAAAATATGTGAGCATCGGAAATGTAACACCTGGCAAATTCGTTGAATTCGATCCAGGGCTTCTAACGAGAAAATCCATCCAAATTATTCCTTTGGTACGCTATGACCCTTGGTATCTTTATAAGTCACTACAATTTCTGTCTAAAAATAATGAGAAATACCCTTTCGATAAAATGCTTGATGCTGAATTTACGTTGGATGAAATAAAAACAGCTTTAGATAAATCGGCGGCAAGAGAAGTGACAAGGGCAACGATTGTGGTGAATGAAAAAGGAATCGAAGAATTTTAAGGAGCAGTCTTTTGAGTTAGAATAGCTGAACGTAGAAAGCTGGGGAGCGGTCATCATTGTATCTACTTTCAGTCGCTCGGAAGCTTCGGAGTGTCTTGATATCTTCGTTGTCAAACTCAAACCAACTGTGGATTAAAATTCTTTTATATAAAATGGAGGGAATGAAATGAGTAAAACAAAGCTGTACGTTTTGGACACTGGGAGAATGAAAATGGATAAGAACTTTATGGTAGCCATGCATAATCCTGCAAGTGTCGATAATCCTAGTCCACCAGCAGAGTTTATTGAGTTCCCAGTTTATGCGGTGTTGATTGATCATCCGGAAGGAAAAATTCTGTTTGATACTGGATGTAACCCGGAAGGAATGGGGAAAGACGGGAGATGGCCTGAAGGTGTTCAAAAAATGTTCCCTTCATTCCAAGATGAGTCCTGTTATTTGATTAACCGCTTGGAACAATTGAAGGTTCGTCCTGAAGATATTAAATATGTTGTTGCGTCACATCTCCATTTAGATCATGCCGGTTGTTTGGAATTGTTTACGAATGCCACCATTATTGTTCATGATACAGAGCTTGCCAATACGATGAAACAGTATGCCATGACAAAGGATATGGGTGCATACATTTGGGCAGACATCGATGCATGGATAAAGAATGATCTGCGATGGAAAACGATTCTGCCGAATGAAGATGAGATCGAGCTTGCTGAAGGCATAAAAATATTGAATTTTGGTCCTGGGCACGCTTGGGGCTTGCTCGGTTTGCACGTTGAATTACCAGGTGCAGGGAGTATTATACTCGCTTCTGATGCCGTCTATTCAGCTGAAAACTATGGGCCACCAGTAAAAATACCAGGCATTATCTATGACTCTATTGGATATTTGAAAGCGGTTGAGAAAATTAAAAAATATGCTGAAAGAACAAACGCCCAAGTATGGTTCGGACACGATTCCGAGCAGTTTCGAAAATTTATTAAATCAACCGAAGGATTCTATGAATAATTACTAGAGATACTCATCAATTTCATGAAACAGATTAACTGCTGTGCATGAGATTGATTTTCCTTTAAAAACCGTTCAATTGTAAAGAAACAACGGAAAGGATACGTACTTATGAATGAAAAAGAACTTTATTTTGGATCGTTTATTGACGGAAAAGAAAGAGTGGGTAATGGAAGAAAGGACATGGAAGTTTTCAATCCTTTTAATCATGAAGTCATTGGGAAAATTTCTTGTGCAAAAAAAGAAGATGTGGAACAAGCGATTGCCAATTCCCATAACGTCTTTAAAGAAACGATGCGTAACATGCCTGCGCATGAGCGGTCGGAAATTCTCCGTAAAACCGCCGATTTGCTAGAAGATAAGTTTGAAGACTTTGCAAAAATCTTGTCATTGGAAGCAGGGAAACCCATTCGTGAAAGTCGAGGAGAAGTTACCCGAGCAGTGCAAGTTTTGCGTTTTTCTGCGGAAGGGGCAAAGAACATTTACGGAGAACAAATCCCATTGGATAGCGCCATTGGCGGTGAAAACCAAATTGGATTTACAAAACGCGTACCATTAGGTGTGGTTGCTGCGATTACACCATTCAATTTTCCACTGAATCTAGCTCTTCACAAAATTGCACCGGCGATCGCAGCTGGAAATACGATCGTGCTTAAACCTGCAGAAAAGACGCCATTCTCACCCGCCTTGCTTTATCAACTGTTTGAAGAGGCGGGACTCCCAAAAGGGGCACTGAATCTTTTAATGGGTCCAGGTACGGAATTAGTAGAAAGCCTTGTGACACATCCATTCGTAAAAAAAGTAACATTTACCGGAAGTAATGCTGTCGGTTGGAAAATCAATGAGATGGCAAAACGAAAAAAAGTGACTTTGGAATTAGGATCAAATGCACCCAATATCATTTTTGAAGACAGTGATCTCGATCTTGCTGTCAATGCCATTGTCACAGGTGGCTATACCTACGCTGGGCAAGCGTGTGTATCCGCACAGCGAATCTATGTCCAAAAACCAGTGTATGATCAATTTCTTGATAAGCTAGTTTCAAGATTAGCAACATTAAAAATGGGCGATCCTCTTGATGAATCGACTGAATTAGGACCGATGATTACGGAAGATGCCGCCAAAAGAGCAGAAGCATGGATCAATGAAGCAGTTGAACAAGGTGCAACGATTTTGACAGGAGGAAATTGTAACGGGACGATGATTGAACCGACCGTGATCACGGAGGTCAATAAGGACATGAAAGTTGTCTGTGCTGAAGTATTCGCGCCTGTCGTCAGTGTGATGCCATTTACTGATGAAGAAGAAGTGATTGCTTATGCCAACCAGACAGAATTCGGTTTGCATGCTGGTGTTTTCACCAAGGATATTAATCGTGCGATGCGGCTAGCTGATCGGATCGAAACAGGCGGGGTATGGATCAATGAAGTCTCCGTGCGCCGTTATGATCATATCCCTTATGGCGGCATTAAAAACAGCGGAATCGGGAAAGAAGGAATTAAATACGCGATTGAGGAAATGACAGATATAAAATTTATCGGAATCAAACTTTACTAAACGATATAAAAGAAAGAATTGTAAGGAGCAGTCTTTTGAGTTTGAATGGCTGAACGTAGAAAGCTGGAGAGCGGTCATCATTGTATTGACTTTCAGTCGCTCAAAAGTTTCGGAGTGTCTTGTTAGCTTCTTTGTCAAACTCAAACCGACTGTGGATTAAAATCTTTTATTCATGATATTAAGATGAAGGAGAGGAAAATATTTATGAGGATAAAATCTGCCGTATTGCATAAATCGGGAGCAGCTACACCTTATGCTGAAAGCAAACCGATCAAAATTGAATCACTTGAATTGGATCCCCCAGATCAAGGAGAAGTGTTGGTTCAGATTAAAGCGGCTAGCTTATGCCATTCAGACTTGTCAGTCATCGATGGCAGTAGGCCGAGACCATTGCCAATGGCGTTAGGACATGAAGCGTCAGGTGTCGTTGTTGAAGCAGGCGAAGGTGTAAATGATTTGGTGCCAGGGGATCATGTTGTTTGTGTTTTTGTTCCAAGCTGTGGACAATGTATCCCTTGTCAAGAGGGAAGACCAGCCCTTTGTGAAAAAGGCGCGGAATCCAATGCTGCAGGTACATTGCTTCATGGTGGCAAGCGATTGCATTCTGAAACAGGAGAGGTAAACCATCATGTAGGTGTATCTGCTTTTTCAGAATATGTCGTTGTATCGAGGCATTCATTGGTTAAAGTGCCAAAGGATATTCCTTTTGAAAAGCTTGCCTTATTTGGTTGTGCGGTGATTACAGGTGTAGGTGCCGTTATCAATACAGCGAACATAAAACTTGGTAGCACTGTTGCCGTGGTAGGGCTTGGAGGCGTCGGATTAAGCGCACTTTTAGGTGCTGTTGCGGCAGGTGCGAGTAGAGTGGTGGCTGTAGATATCAATGAAAGTAAATTAAAAATGGCGAAAGAATTAGGGGCAACCGATACGTTTCTTTCAAAAGATCCAGATGTTGTGAACGTCATTCGTGAACAAACAGGCGGTGGTTTGGATTATACGTTTGAAACGGCCGGGGCAGTACCTGCGATGGAAGTAGCCTATGGAATTACGAAACGGGGTGGAACAACGATAACAACAGGCTTGCCACATCCTGAGCATCATTTTTCTTTTCCATATGTTACGTTAACTGCAGAAGAGAGAACGATAAAGGGTTCCTATGTAGGCAGCTGTGTTCCGAAACGGGATATCCCAAGGTTCATAGATTTGTTCAAACAAGATCGTTTAGCGGTAGATAAATTAGTAGCTGATTATATCACATTGGATGAAATTAATGAGGGTTTTGACAAACTGGCAAAAGGTGAATACTCAAGAATCATTATTAAAATGTGAAGGTAGATTAACTTAGCATCTTGTTGAAGAGAGATTGTCATTGTCCAATCGTCTATACAAGTTAACAAAAAGAAATATCCTGGTTATGAAAAAGTTGCCATGGAATTTGAATGAAGGGTTCGTGTTTAATGCCCACCATTCCTTATAAAAGAGATTTCGGGAAAAGGCATACTATTTTAATAGTTTAGCAGAAAACAAATAGCAAAGGAGAAAATTCCTTTGCTTGTTTTTTGTTTTCATCCTTATTTTCTTCGAATCCCGATAACTCGTCCCGCCTCTTTTGGCCGTTCTATCTTTTTATCCTCTTCGGCAATCGCTTTTATTTTTTTCATAATAACAGGTGGGAAAGGTGCGGGGCGCCGTTCTTTTAAGTCAATTCCCATCAGCATTTGTTCGCTTGTGGCAAGGCGGTTTCCGCCCTTGTCTTCCATAACGAAAAAGACGTGAAGCCGTTTTTCGTCGTGATCAAGGAGCTGAAATGTGATCCGTAGCGGATTGCCTTCCATTGTCTCCTGCAAATAGCAAAGATGGGTTTCGAGAGTATAAATGGTATATTGCTCGTTTTCCCGGAATTCATCGGTAATTCCAATGGTTTTCATGACTCGATCAACGCCTATGCTGAATACGCGTGCATATTCCGAATCATTCATATGTCCGTTATAATCCAACCATTCTTTGCGGACTTTTTCTTCAAATAATATTCTATCATTTTCAGCCTTGAGGAGTAAAAATTCTTCGAGATAATTCCCCCCTAAATTTTGATAAATATGGGATAAT
>NZ_QCZG01000079.1 GCF_003097615.1 Pueribacillus theae | reverse complement strand
TTTAGCTTTTTTAAGATTTAATTTCCAATTCTCTAGTTTTCAGGTGTTGACATATTACCGCTGGGCTGAAAAACACGATAAAGAGAGACTTCCATCGTAGGGGTTTTCTTCGTCTCCCCACTGATATTTAGCACTCTCAGAGTATAATTCACGCTAGCTCACTTCGTTCGCAGTCTCGATAAACGAAACTTATCGGGGTGTTAGCGTCCGTAATCCCCACTTATTTCTTCGAAATTCCAAATCTTGAAGTGGGGTCTTGTCCAGCTTTAGGGCCTAGCTCTTCGAAAAAATTTCTTCCTCCGTCGGGATACAAATCATCCCTTACTCGGAAGAGCATTTTTATCTTAGAGCTGAACAGGCCCTTCAGCTTTCCTGATTAAGGACGGTTGTACTGGGATAAAAAAAACCGACCCCAAATTGAACAGGTCGGTTGCACTACTTGCTCCCAGACAATCAAGTGCCCACATAAAGATTGTCTGTTCATAGCATCCTTGTAATTATAATAATTAGGTATTAAAAACTATTTCTTTAGTACGATTCCCATGCTAATTTTATACTTTTTACCTATAGATGTCTATGGCTAAATGATGAAAAATTGCATATCAGATGGTATGCCTGTATTATTGTTGCAAATCTACATAAAACGCTTTCGGGCCAGTCGGGAGGGGGCTTCCTCCTTTCGGTTCTAAACTTACTTCAATAAACCTTACTTCATCCAGCCCTTCTCCTTTATAATAGAATACGATCATTCCGTTTTTTATCGTTAGCAATTCTCCATTCAAATCACGTTTAGGGTGAATCATCCATAACTGATAATCTTTTTCAACGATTGGAGTTAACCCTTCCGCCTTCAGCAACATTTCATTGTTTTTATCATTTAACCAAACCGTACCTTCTATTTCATTTTTGTTAAAATTAGAAGTTGGGATGACTTTAAACTGGGATGTGTTTGCATCACGCGCAATCGGATGATGGGAGAGTTCTTCCTGTTGTTGGACAAAATATTCTTCGCCGCCTGTTGATTTCATTTGTAACAATCCGAGCAATGCAAAGATAAACAAAAAACATCCCGCAATGGCGTAGGCCGGTTTGGAAACCCATTTGTTTACTTTGTGTTTTGCAAATTTATCAATGCTTTTATCTATTCGCCTTTTTAATCCGGGGGATGGCTGAGTTACGTTTTGTTCACAATGAAGAATGGCTTTCCATTCGCTTACGGTGCTTTGGCAATCATGGCAGCTTTTCAAATGCAGTCGAAGTTGTTTTGATTTGAACCGATCTATCTTTCCCGCAACAAAATCAAACAGTTCCTCTTCTTTCCATTCACACTTATTCGTCATTGTTCTTCTTGCCACCTTCATTCGGTTTCACCCAGTTCAATAATGCTTTTTGCTTACGCAAATTGTTAAGTCCATAACGGATCGCAGATTTTATCGTTCCTAGGGGGCGATGCATCACTTGTGCCAGTTCACGCTGTGTTCTTTCTTCAAAATAAGCGCCGTACAAAACATCTCGTTGGTCTTTCGGGATAAGTGCAAGCGCTTGATGGACAACTTCTTTTTCTAGTTTCTCCATGACGTTGTATTCAGTATGGTTAACTTCCTCTTTTACATGTGATAACAAATCCCCTATTTTTTCTTTCAGAATCGGTTTTTTCTTTTTCAAGTAATCCAAAGAACGGCTTTTCGTCTTGACCGCCAGCCAAGCTTGGACACTGCCTTTTGCCGAATCATATTCTCCGGCTTTTTGGAATACTTCAACGAAAACGTCATGGCAAATATCTTCCGCTTCCTGCCTATTTTTTAAAATGGAAAAAGCTATGTGAAAAACAAATAAACGATGCTGTTCATAAAATTGATCGAATGCAGAGCGTGAACCGCGTTTTATATGATGCAGCAACTGATTTGTTTCGTGCTTACCCGCCATCCAGCTTCCCCCCCAATGTTTCCGATGCCATTAGGTTTTGACATTCAAAATGATTCGTTTGCTAGATTTAGCTGAAGAGACTGCTTCTCTACCCTTCCAACCGAATCGAGCCGAGTAAAACAGCTAATAAACCTTAAGAATAACCATCCTTTTAAAAAAATAGTACTGAATTTTTTATAAAATGACAAATCTAAACCCACCTCTCTTTCGTATATAAAACGAGACTTATCGGGGTGTTGGCGTCCGTTATCCTCCACTTAGACTTCTGCGAAATCTCCAATCTTGAAGTGGGGGTTTTGCCAGCTTTAGGGCCTAGATCTTCGATAAAATTTCTTCCTCCGTCGGGATACAAATCATCCCTTGCTCGGAAGAGCATTTTTCTCTCGAAGCTGAACAGGCCCTTCAGCCTTTCTGATGACGGACGGTTGCACCGGGATAAAACAGAACATAATTTGGAGGTGTTTTCATGATGAGGAAAAAGGTTCTTGTTCTATTATTGGCATTGTTCGTAGGAGGAATCGGCATCCATACTCCCGCACTTGCTGCAAGCCTTACGTTATTTACCCCTTATACAGGCGTTTCGGTTACTCCGGGGGAAACGGTCAATTATTCTGTGGAATTGATAAACAATAGCAGCAGCATTCAAACGACGACTTTTGATACAAGCAATTTACCGAAAGACTGGAATTATACAATTACTTCCGATGGGAGGGAAATTGAACAACTATCAGTAAAAGGAAATGATTCGCAAGAAATTAATTTTGAAGTTCAAGTTCCTCTAAAAGTTGAAAAAGGAAAGTACCAATTTAAGTTAATCGCACAGGCAAACAGTGGCGAATCTACATCGCTTCCATTCTTAATCAACATTACCGAACAAGGAACTTTTAAAACTGAGCTTGAAGCCGAACAACCAAACATGGAAGGCCATGCGGGTTCCACGTTTTCTTACCAAGTGACATTAAAAAACCGAACCGCTGATGAACAGCACTACGCGTTAAGCTCTGCGGCACCCAAAGGATGGGATGTGCAATTTAAAGCGGACGGAAACAACATTACTTCCGCAACGCTTGAACCCAATTCCACGAAAGATATAGATATTGAAATAAAACCGCCTGAAAAAGTCAAAGCAGATACTTACAAGATCCCGATAAAAGCTGCGACAAACGCGACGTCGGCATCAACTGAATTGGAAGCTGTCATTACTGGAAATTACGAAATAAAACTAAGTACGCCATCTGGAAAATTAAACACGGATATTACAGCTGGGCGTGAAAAAACAATCGAACTGCAAATTACAAATTCCGGAACCGCTCCCCTTCGGCAAATTGAGTTAGATGGGGAAATGCCGCCAAATTGGGATATCACGTTTGAACAAAAGACGATCCAAAAAATTGAACCGGGACAATCCGAAAAAGTAAAAGCAACAATTAAAGCCGATAAAGATGCGATTGCGGGTGATTATGTTGCTGTACTCAAAGCTACTGCACCGGAAGCTTCATCTGAAGCAACATTTAGAATTTCTGTTGAAACCTCTGTTCTTTGGGGATTTGTTGGTGTTCTCATCATACTTGCCGTTCTCGCGGGGATGTATTACTTGTTCAAAAAATACGGGAGGCGGTAAATCATGTCAAACGAGATAATTGAAATTGATCAATTAACGAAAAAATATGATCAAACGATTGCAGTAGACCATTTATCGCTTTCGATAAAAAGAGGGGAAATATTTGGATTGTTAGGCCCGAATGGCGCTGGAAAATCAACAACGATTTTAATGCTGCTCGGGTTAAGTGAACCAACCTCAGGCACTGTGAAGGTTTGTGGATTTAATTCAACAAAAGAGCCGATTGCAGTAAAAAAACGCGTCGGCTATTTACCCGACGATCTTGGTTTCTATGAATCAATGACAGGGCTGGAAAATTTAGTTTACACGGCTGCATTGAACGGAATTCCAAAACAAGAAGCAACAGATAGAGCATTAAAATTGCTTGAACGAGTAGGTCTTGCTGATGCAACACATAAAAAAGCCGGTAAATATTCAAGAGGAATGCGACAACGACTGGGTTTGGCTGATGTCCTAATCAAAAATCCCGACGTCATTATTTTAGACGAACCAACGCTAGGCATTGATCCTGAAGGGGTAAGAGAGCTATTGCAATTAATTAAAACGTTAAGCAAGGAAGAAAAAATTACAGTACTCCTATCCTCCCATCATTTGCACCAAGTTCAACAAATTTGTGACCGCGTTGGATTATTTGTGAATGGAAAATTACTTGCCGTTGGAGAGATTCATGAGTTGGCAACACAACTTTTTTTAGATAAAACGACACTTATCTATGTTGAAACTTCACCAATATCAGAAGAATTAATCAATCAACTTAAACAAATCCCAAGTATTATAGAAGTTAAACAATCCAATCAACGACTAGAGATTTATTGTAACGAAAATGTAACGAGCCAAATTGCAGAAACCATTTTGAAAGCAGGCGCTTCATTAAACCATTTAAGCATAAAAAACTATGGATTGGATGAAATCTACCATCGATATTTTGAAGGAAGGGGTTTGAATGAAGGACAATACATTGACGGTCAGGTTAAAAAAAATCGGTTTTCGGTTTCACCAATGGAAAGAAAAGGATAAAGCAGAAAGATCCGTTTTCTGGGCAATCGTTCGGAAAGAATTTACAGATTATATTACAAGCTGGCGAATTATTATTCTTCTTTTTATTATTGCTTTAACTTGCTTAGGGTCACTCTATACTGCCATTTCAACCATTCGGGATGTTCTTTCGGAAGCGGAAGAAACTCAAAACGTTTTTCAAGATTCATTTTTATTCTTGAAATTGTTTACCGTCTCAGATGGTACATTGCCTTCTTTTGTCACGTTTATTACGTTTCTAGGACCTCTTCTTGGCATAGGGCTTGGATTTGATGCCATTAATTCGGAAAGAAATAAAGGGACATTAAGCCGATTAATGTCTCAACCGATTCCTAGAGACTATGTGCTAAATGCCAAATTTGTAGCGGCATTGTTTATTAATATTGTTCTATTCTTTTCACTCGGATTTTTAGTGATGGGGTTAGGAATCTTGATGCTGGGGATTCCACCAACTTTTGAAGAGTTTTTTCGGGTCTTATGTTTCCTTATTGTCAGCATTGCCTATGTTGCATTTTGGCTGAATCTCGGTATTTTATTTTCAGTTAAATTTCGCCAAGCCGCTACATCGGCACTAGCTGGAATTGCCGTATGGATATTTTTCAGTATTTTTTATTCAATGATTATAAATTTGATTCAAAAAGCAACAGCTCCGTCTTCAGAAATCACTCAAGTCGAAACGCTCATTTCCTATCACAATTTTATTCTAAATTTATCAAGACTTTCACCAAGTTATTTGTTTAGTGAATTGACAACAACATTATTGACACCTTCTATTCGAGCGCTGGGACCGTTAACTGTTAATCAAACAACTGGAGCAATTGCGAGCCCTCTGCCCTTTACGCAAAGTTTAATCTTAATCTGGCCGCAATTAACCGGTTTAATTGCGGCAACAATGGTTTGCTTTGCGATATCTTACATTTTCTTTATGAAACAGGAAATCCGTTCTAATTGAACTACTCCACCTTAATTTCTTAACGAAATTTGAAGATGGAGATTNTTGCGGTAGCCACAACTAGAACATAGCTGACTGGAAGGGAAGTTTTTCGCAACTGTTATAACCTGTTTTCCGTACCATTTTGACTTGTATTCAAGCATGGTGCGAAACTCTGACCAACTTACTTCACTAATGGCTTTTGCTAATTTGTGGTTCTTTAACAGATTGGATACCTGCAAATCTTCAATCCCGATGACATCGTGGTTTAGGCCAACACGACGTTGGCCATGCAAGCGTTGCCGCAGGACGCGGCGTTCTTAGCTTGCGTACCTTAGCATGGGAGATTTTATGCAGGTAGTCCTTTCTTGTATTCGTTATTTTCTCATATATTCTTGCAACCTTGATTCGTTGTTTATGCCAATTTGAAGAACTTTTTTTTCGTCTTGACAGGGTACGTTGTGCTTTTGCCAACTTTTTCTCTAGTGTACGGAAGAATTTAGGATTCTTATATACTGTTTC
>NZ_QCZG01000078.1 GCF_003097615.1 Pueribacillus theae | reverse complement strand
TAGCTTTTTTAAGATTTAATTTCCAATTCTCTAGTTTTCAGGTGTTGACATATTACCGCTGGGCTAAGTATTTTTTGTGATCGTTCCATTTTCCGTCTTATGATGCTAAATCTTACAGCTTTGAAATCGTTTTCTTTATTCTTGAAAGCGGGACGGGAAATGGAATCGCTTACTTTTCACCACATTAATCTTTCATTTGCCTTTTATTGAGTCGATATACTCTCGACTCTTACTCACCTCGGAAGAACACCTTCCTAAAAATACATGAAAATTCTATTAATTACGCTTTATTCGTTCCATTTATAAAAAAGGAAGGATTCAGATAATACCGAACTCTGTATACATTATAATAAATTCCGAATCCCTTGGTCAATGGTTTTTGTTAAAAAAGGTTCAAAACAAATTAAAATAATATCCAAACATCTTCATGTTTAACGAAATAATCCAATTGATCTGCAATTTCTTCATCCATAGATGAATAATCCAGTTGCCCTAAATAATTTAGTTTAAACGACATAATTTTTTTATCAGTAAGTACCTGATTGATTTTCATATAGGCGCTATGTCTATCGCATTTTGTTGAATCACAAAATGCGATAGACAGCTTACCCTTTCCTTCTATTTCCAGAAAAAAAACATGATCACTCTTTTTATTACTTGTCATAACCCTTTATCCTTCATTCATTTTTATAACCGGCTTAATTGTTACTCCGCTCTCCATGTCACAACTTGCTTGATTAATATCTTCTAACGAATAAAACTTAATTAATTTATCAAATGGAAATTTCCCAGCTTTATATAGTTCAATCATCTGTGGAATAAAAACTTGCGGGACACTACTTCCTTCGAGAACTCCTGTTACCGTTCGTTCATTTCTTAATGTTCTAATATTTAAATTTACATCATCATTTGATGATCCGATAATTGCAGATATTCCTAATGAAGCAAGTGATTCAACCGATTCGCGGATGACAGCAGCGAGGCCACTAGATTCAACAGCATAATTTACACCTTTTCCAGTAATTTCAAGTATAGATTCAACAGCATTTTGTTGTTTCGAATTAATCGTGTGTGTTGCTCCCAATTCGGTAGCAAGCTTCAGCCGTTCATCATGTATATCTACAGCAATAATAGGATTGCAGCCTGCAATTTTCGCAGCCATAACAGCACTTAGTCCAACTGCCCCACAACCAAAAATGGCGATGCTTGAACCTACTTTTGGATTTAATTTATTTAATACTGTGCCAGCACCAGTTTGAACGCCGCAAGCTAGAGGTCCAAGAATTTCAAGAGGAACATCCTTTTCGACTTTTATGACATTACGTTCAGTGGCCATTGAATATTGGGCAAAACTTGATTGACCAAAAAAGGTTGTTAAATGAACACCGCCGCTATGTAGACGGTGTTGTTTCTCAGCTTTTTCGCTAGCTTGGAAATTTAGCGAAAAAAATTCATCACATGCATATGAATGACCATTATAGCAATTGTCACACTTACCACATGAATCGAACGTTAGAATGACATGATCCCCTGGTTCGACAGTTGTAACGCCCTCGCCAATTTCCTCAACGATACCAGCACCTTCATGACCAAGTACTGCTGGTAACGGTACATACGATATTTGATCACGCGCAAGTAAATCTGTATGGCACATCCCTGTCGCTACGATTTTAACAAGGATTTCTCCACTTTTCGGATGGTCAATTTCGATGTTTTCAATTTTAAATTGTTCACCTTTCCTATACGTGATCGCTGCTTTCGTCAATTTAACTGTCCTCCTTTACTGATCTTCTTAAATTTTCCCCGAACTAGGTTTATGCCAACGGATAATTTCTAGCTTCATTTTGAATAGACACCCATTTAACAGTTGTAAATTCATCAATTGACCATTCTCCGCCATGTCTTCCCAATCCGGAATCCTTTTCTCCACCAAAAGGTACCCCTGGTTCACTATTGACTGTTGCATCATTAATATGGAACATTCCACAGTCCATTTTTTCTGCAAAGGCTAATCCTCTGTTTATATCTTCTGTAAACACAGAGCCAACCAGCCCATATTTTGTATCATTGGCTACCCGAATTGCTTCTTCTTCTCCATCAACAGGAATGATGACCGCTATTGGACCAAAAATTTCTTCTTGAGCAATTGTCATCTCGCTCGTAACATCCGTTAAAACCCAGGGTGATATTGTATTATTTTTCACATCACCTTTGACTACAACTGTTGCTCCCTCTTCAATACTTGTTTGAACAAGACGATTAACTTGATTAATTTGATTTTTATTTATCAATGGGCCGATATTTGTTTCGTTACTCATTGGGTCACCAGTCGTTAATTTCTCAACTTTTGACTTGAATTTAGAAATAAATTCATTAGATACTTTTCGATCCACAATAATGCGATTGATTGACATACAAATTTGACCTTGGTGCATAAATTTTCCAAAAATCGAAGCAGAAACCGCCTTATCCAAATCGGCATCATCCAAGACGACAAATGCATTATTTCCACCTAGTTCAAGGGTTGCTTTTTTTAAATGTTTGCTTGCTACCGATGCAATATGTTTTCCTGCTTTCGATGAACCTGTAAAACTTACCACGTTCGCAAGAGGATGTTCAATCACTGCATCTCCAATTTCTTTCAAATCGGCTATAATTACGCTAATTAACCCTTTTGGCACACCTGCATCTTCAAAGACTTTTGCAATAAAACTGCCGCCTGAAATTGCCGTTTGATTATCCGGTTTCAAGATTACAGCATTTCCAGTTGCAAGAGCAGGAGCAACAGATCGAATGGCTAGATTAAAAGGAAAATTCCATGGTGTGATAACACTTACAATACCGACCGGGATACGAAAAATTTTATTTTTCTTTCCTTTAATTGTGGAATCAAGTGTTTCGCTTTCCATCTTAAATGGAAACTCCGATGCTTCCTTTATATATCTAAGCGCAGTATCGATCTCAAAGTTAGCCTTTTTTATAGTGCTCCCGCTTTCTTCAACTAATATTTTGGCAAATTCTTCTCTGCGTTCTTCAAATAGTTTTATCGCTTTAAGCATTACTTTTGATCTTTCTTCTGCTGTTGTCTGCGCCCACTCTTTTTGTACTTTATTCGCAACGAAAAAGGCCTCATCAATATCTTCATTATTTGCTAATTTTATTCTTACTAGTAATTCATTATTGTAAGGATTTTTGTTTTCATAGTAGGAATCGCTATTTCCCTCTCTCCACACCCCACCAAGTGGCATTTGTTTCCATTGAGAATAGGAGCCCATAAGTAATCATCCCTTAATTTAATTTGTAACGACTGACTATTATTTAAAGCCAAGCATTTGTGGAATACCTAAAGATAACCACGGAATATAAGTAATTAAAAGCAATATCACAAAGGAAATAATCAAAAACGGTATTAAATTTTTAACAAGGCGATGGATTTGTACCTTTGTGATCGATGAAACAATGAATAAGACAGTTCCTACTGGCGGTGTCATAAGACCAAGCGTTAAATTAAGAACCATAATCACACCAAAATGAACAGGGTCAACACCGAATTGAACGGCAATCGGCAACAGGATCGGAATCAATAAAATTAATGCAGCTACCCCATCTATGAACATTCCAACGATCAATAGCAGAATATTAGCTAAGAGCAAAAACATAAACTGATTATCTGCAATGGTTAAAAAGGCATTCGCAATTGCTTGTGGAATCTGCTGGAAGTTTAGTACCCATCCAAAAATATTAGAGGTTGCTAATAAAAATGTTACCGTAGATGCTGTAATCACTGTTCGAATTAAGATTCCGCCTAAATCCTTTAATTTCAATTCCTTATAAATAAAGAATCCAATAATAATAGAAAAAAAGACAGCAATGGCTGCTGATTCTGTCGCAGTAAACGCACCTGTTGAAATACCGACTAGGATTAAGACAGGAATCGCTAATGCAGGCAGAACATGTAGCGTTGATTTTAAAACTTCAGGCCAACTTGGTCGATCTTCCTTTGGAAAATCATTCCTTTTTGCGTATACATAAATTGCTAAACCAAATGCTATGGCAAAAAGAATGCCGGGAATAATACCCGCTAAAAATAAATTCCCAATAGAAACACCTGCCGTTACACCAAATATAATAAACGGCATACTAGGAGGAATCAGGGGTCCCATAACTGAAGAAGCAGATGTTAATGCTGCACTAAATTCTTTTTTATAGCCTTCTTTTTCCATCGCTGGAACCATTACTTTACTCATAATCGCGGATTGAGCATTTGAAGAACCGACGATCGATGCAAGAAACATATTCACAACAACATTTACATAGGCTAAACCGCCTCTTAGTTGTCCAAAAATTGTTTTTGTAAATTTAATTAATCTTTGAGTGATTCCTCCTTGGTTCATGATTTCTCCCAAAAGAATGAACATCGGAATCGCAACAAGACCAAAGTTTTGTAGTCCATTAAACATTTTTGATGGCATCGATAAAAGTACATCGGTATTCCCTGTCGAAAAGACAAAAACAAGTGTCGTAACTCCTAGTAGAAATGCAATAGGGACCCCAATCAACATAAGTAGAAAAAAAGTGACAATCGTGAGCATTGATTAGCATCCCCCTTTATCACGAAATCGATATTCTAGAATATGGTTATACAAGTTATTTATAGTGAAAATAAAAATACAAACCATACTTATAGGTACAATTGAATAAATCCACCACATTTCAATGCGTAGCGTTGAAGAAATCATATTCGAAACACTCGGACTTGTCACCCAAATGTACGAATAATAAGCAATGATGATTGTAAAAAAAAGTATCGATAATTGAATAATTATTTGAAAGATAAGTTTTAATTTTGAAGAAAGGCGGTCAAGAATCATCGTGACCGCCGCCATTTCAGAACGTTTAATCGCTAGGCAACCTCCTAAAAAGGTTATCCATGCAAATAACAGTAAGGAAAGCTCATCCGCCCAAAAAATCGGCATGCTTAGGACATAGCGAAATAACACAGCAACGATTAAGTTAATGGTTAACACAGCACTTAAAATAATACTGATATAGACTAAAAATTTATCTAATAACGTTGCTATCCGAGCAAGCAGATTATTTTGATGATTTGAGCTATCAATTATATTCTGCTGATTTTGTTCCATATACTCCCCACCTATTCTGCCTTAATTTCCTCTGCTTTTTTAAGGAAATCTGCAATTTCTGGTGATTTTTCTTTCCATATATCTTCTACTTTTTTGATATATGGGTCAAACTCACTTCGATCTTTTAATGAATGAATCGTAATTCCAAGAGTTTCTTCTCCTGTTTCTAGTAATTCTTTTTCATTAGCTTCAATTTGCTCAGCGTTTTCTTTTGTTTTTTCATTAACAACCTCTTGAAGCAACTCTTGATCTTCTTCTGATAAACGATTCCACAAATCTTTATTGATCAAAATTGCAGAAGCCCAATACATATGGTTGTCTGGTGTCATATGCTTGGCAATATCCGTTAATTTCTCCGATGTTACTGCTTCTGAATCAATATCAATTCCATCAATCACACCTGTTTGTAATGAGGTATACACTTCCGTTAGTGGCATAGGTGTAGGTGAAGCCTTTAGCGAATTCCAATAATCTAAAATCGTGGGGCTTGGCGTTGTTCGTAGTTTATACCCATTAAAATCCTTTGCTTCTACAATAGGTTTTGTTGACAAAATATATCTAAATCCCGAAGAAGAATACCCTAGCCCCTTTACATTTTCGTCAGTTAACGTATCAAACAAAGCCATTGATTCCTCACTGGTCCAAAGTTTATATGCTTGTTCATGGTTATCCACAAGGAAAGGCATTAACCAAGCACCAAAAGCAGGGGATGAATTGCTAAGCTGGGCTGTTGTAATGTTCCCGATATCTAGGCTTCCTGTATTTAATTGTTGCATCATATCAGATTCATTTCCCAATTGACCCGCTGGATAATACTCTGCTTTAATTCTTCCATCTGTACGTTTCTCTAACTCTTTACCAATTCTTTCCAACGTTAAACTTAGCTCAGAATTTGCTTGTGTGATATTCCCCATTTTTAATATAATTTGCTCTCCTGTACTATCTTCATTATTTTCTGAAGTAGTTCCAGCTTCATCATTATTACCACATGCTGACAGCAATCCCATTGTTAAAACTAACCCTAATATATTTATAATAAATTTGTTTTTTTTCTTCATAAGCTTAATCCCCCAATAATTTTTTATATAGTAATACGTTTTACTGACTTACCGGCAAACCGTATTCCTCCATACATTTATCCACCAAACCCACTGCTTCATCATACCCGTAATTTCG
>NZ_QCZG01000077.1 GCF_003097615.1 Pueribacillus theae | reverse complement strand
CTTCATCGAGCACATTTCGTTTCCCGTGTCCGTCTGGGCTATACACTATTCCTAGTGGTTTGTCTTCTATTAGCATTGCCAGCGTAACGGAAGTGTCTGGCATGATGAATTCGATATCGTAACGCCCCCCTCCTCCGATTCGTAATAAACTAGTCGTCAGAGTACCTGGCTCATTCAACTCATAACCATCGATGGCTATAACCTTGAAAGGCACGCAGTTTAAAGAAAACGTACGAGTTAAATTACCCGCATTTACGAGACGGAGTCGTACAGGTGTTCCCGGATTAACCATTTTCCTTTGGAATGTATCTGCCGTATCGAGGGCTGGAATATTCCTGCCGTCTGGAATGATCCAATCATGAGCCACAATCGTCGTATCCATCGTTTTTGTTTCATGTTGACTGGATGGATGTATGATAAAGGCCCCGAATAGCCCCTTTTGCACTTGAATGGAGGACTGCTGGTGGGAATGGTACCAATGAGTTCCCTCCTCTTTTACAACAAAACGATAGGTATACGACTCTCCAGGCATTACGGCATCCTGCGTCATCCCTGCAACGCCATCTTCACCATTAGGGACATCTACTCCGTGCCAATGAATGGTAACCCCACTATCGATATTTTTATTCACCAATCTTACTTCCACCAAATCCCCTTCATTGGCGACAAGCTCTGGGCCTGGGCTCTGACCATTAAACGTCCACGCTTCAATGGATTCGCCGGAAGCAAGGCGAATCTTCTTTGTCTCTGCGTAGAGGACGTATTTTTTGTCAGGAATGTCTGTTTGAGGTCCTTTCAACTCCACAACACTAATCGGCTTACTGTCTGAATTGGAATCATGACCGTCATGGTGGGCATTTGTATTTTCATCTGAGCTGGAATCTCCACCCCCAAAATCGGCAGTATGGTGATGGACCATGTTCATCCTGCCAGGAAATTCACTCATCTTTTGAGAAACGACTAATCCTGTTATGGCTACTCCAAACACCAAAACGAAATATACAGCTCCTCTTATGATTCTTATGCTAAATTGGGGAAGCCGATTTTCCAGAATCCTTATCCTTCTTCCATGGTAAAGCCATAGCAGACCTGCTGAAATGATCAGTGCCCCGCCATAAATCAAAAGATCTTTTGTATTAGGAATGGCAGGTATGTCTATCGTTACTAGAAAAAAGGCAAGTATTGCTCCAACAGTCATTACATGTATAGACACAATAAAGAACAGTAAAGACTTTTTATTGGTTTCCCTCGATAAGTTAGGCAGCGCAAAGATCAACACAATTGCCGCTGGCAAGCTTAACAAAGGCAATAGGTTCAAGACCCGGTCCATGATAAATAGCCATCCGTAATTTACGAAAATTATCATGATGTCCAGTGCTCAAACCATGATTAGGGCGGTACCGATATAGACGCCAACTTTGGCTGCTTTTAGCCATATTCGGAAGCTCGATTCACTCTCTTCCACAATATTTGAGGTAATTCGCGGCATAGCCAGTAGCCCCTGAAACACCCACTAGTAATAGTAATAACAAAAATTCTACTCCCATAAGGAATTCGAACACGACTGTTCCCTCTTTTCCTGAAATTTATCTTAATTATTAAGATATATGGATGAATCATGTTTATTTCATAATATCAACCAGTCGTTACCTTTACCTCAGTCTTAAGGCTGATTAAGAGTTCCTAAACTTTAGTTCTGATTGCCCCAACATATATCGCTCAGTGAATGGATCCTTTATGCTATACTTTATGAATCGAAATAAATCAAAGGGGGTATGTATGATGCGACCGACACAAACAGACCTTCATCTGTCACTTTTAGAAGCTTCCAAACAGTTATCCACTCAAACGATCATGTTTCATCAGGCGATAGCTGGGCATCTTGGCCTTAACATTACAGATCATAAGTGCTTAGATTTGATTCTAAGCAGAGGAAGAGCCACTGCAGGACAGCTAGCAGAGTGGACGGGACTAACCACGGGTGCTATTACAAGCGTGCTAAATCGCTTAGAAAAAGCGGGCTATATCCGCCGGACGAAGGATCCTAACGATCTCAGAGTGGTCTATGCCGAGCCACTCTATTCGCAATTGCATACGATTAAAAAGGCATTCACTCCGTTAAACGATGCCATGCTTGAACTCTACTCGAAGTACAGTCAAGAGGAGTTACAGACCATACTCGATTACTTGATTCTCTCCTGTCAATCTCTTCGAAAGCTTACCGACGACCTTCGTAAACCGACTATAGAGAATCAGTAAAGCCGTTGTCGTTAGAACATCGGCCACCTGTACTAGCATGATTGGGGCAAGTGTAATATTCTGGATTGAACGAAGGAAATCCGATCGCTTTTAACGACGTTGTGGAAATACACCAGTCATATTATAGATTACTAGTTGTTAGTCATTGAACGAATCCCCGCCTTCAATCGTGACAGTCCAACCCCATTTATCTTAATTATTAAGATAAAGGGCAAAAAAATGACGTATTACTATTACAAATTTAGAACTAGTTTTAGTCCTAGACTTAGCAGGCTATGCTGAAGCCTATACCACTCTCGCACTGCAGCAAACCGTATGGAAGTTACCCCTTAAGGACAGCCTTCAAGCCAGCAGCTGTTTGCGGCTGCTCTTTCTTCATCGATTGACGCATGAAAAATTCAGCTACCTTCGGAACGTTGTCAACTTGAATGGAGAAATGAACACGGCAAGATTGATCCGAGATCGGCTCAATACGATAGCTTTCGCGAAACGATTGTTTTTCATCAGGAACTGTCTCCATCGTCAACAATTGATCCTGAACAAGCTCGGTCACGATCATGTTTTTTTCACTCTTGAAGCCTGAGTATTTTCCACTTTCGAAATATTTGGTCCCCAACTGAGCCGGTCCTTTTAGGAGTAACTCGAGCCTCCATAATGCCTTTAATCCAGGAAGGTCGCCCCTCTAGATCAATGAGGCGTGAAAAAACGATAGATGCGGGATAATCATAGATTTCGGTATATTCAAATGTAAGCATAATTCTTATTTTCCTTTCCTTTTTGATGTAGTTGATTTAACGAAAGAGGATTGTTGACAGGGCATTGGTTAACACTTTTTCCATTTCTTCCTTATTCTCCCCGGTACCCGGTTTTCGCCATCCGATATACCCGTCCGGCCGCACAATGACAGCCCCTGTGGAAGTGATTCCGTATGCGTCAAGAAAATCGTTCCCGGGATTGCTGAAATCACCTTTACGACCACCAATCTGATAAATATCCATCGGGAGACGGAGCGCATCTTTAACATGTTGGGCAGCCTCCAACCCGTTTTGTCCGTCAGGGCCAACGAGCAAGACGAACCTGGAACCAAATAGATCTAATGAGGAAATGGTATGACCACCCCGTTCGAGAACGATGTGCGCTGCGCGGGTTCCCGGCTGTCCCTTCCATAACTCGGGCGACTGTACAATAGGGAGGTTCTGCCCGTCTGTTTCCGGTACGATTGCGCCATCTTGGTAATGATAACCCATATTGACATGCAGGGTGCTTACTGTAATCCCATCCGATCCTTCATGTTCGCGCTGCTGGGAAAGCATGACTACTTGCTCTACGGTGTAATCGGCTACGGGCCGCCGTTCAACATCGTATGTGGCAAGCAAATCCGAACCGGCTTCACCACGCAAGACGGCGGCGAGTTTCCAAGCGAGGTTTTGCGCCTCGGCGATGCCGGTGTTGCCTCCCAGGCCGCCGCTTGGAGGTTGAACCCGAGCGGAATCGCCAACTAAAAAAATGCGGCCTTCTTGGAAGCGATCAGCAACACGACCGGCCATTTCCCAAGTTAATACCTTTTTGATGGCAACAGGGATGTCAGGAATTCCGATTGCTTCCCGAACTAATGCAACACAGCGTTCCTCGGGATAATCGTCAATCGTTTCCTCCTCTGGATCATATATAACGTCCAACCGGTATATATGAGGTCGCCTGTAGGTTCCAGGATACAGTACAAGACTTCCGCTTACGGTATCATTGGCGAAAAAACACATATGCGCATTTTGCCTTCTAAACAGCTCATGAATGTCCGCATCGAAAACTACGCTGATCAGATGGAAGAGCGTACCTTCTCCATGTTGATCAATACCTAATTGTGTACGGATTCCACTCTTATTCCCATCCGCTCCTACCATATACTTGGTTCGAACACGGCGCGTTTCGCCGCTGATTCGATCGCAAATCATGGCCGAGATGCCATCCTCATCTGTTTCAAACTCGATCAACTCCGTGTTGTAACGCAAATCGGCACCAGCTTGCTCGGCCTGTGCCCGGAGAACCGGCTCAAGCAGATCTTGTGCGATGCCATTTCCTTCAACTGGACTAGCATCCGTAAAGTAGGCACTCATATCTTCCATCAGGTTATCAAACATTTGCCCAGCCAAGCTCTCTACAAACATGATGCCAAACTCCCGAGGGAAAGGGGGCTCTTCATGGCGAATCTCCTCCTCGATCCCGGCTGAACGGAATATTTCCATCGTTCGGGCAGTTAAGCTCGAAACGCGCGGGTGAATGGACGTTCCTGGATGACGCTCTACGACTAATGGCTTAATCCCCTGGCGAGCTAGAAAAAGGGAAAATGACAGGCCTATCAGACTTCCTCCAACAACGAGGACAGGGACCGTTTCATCGAATGATGAGGATTGATTTAATCGTTTATTCATTAAAAATACAACCTTTCGTATATAAGTTAATTTTCTTTTTCGCGAAGCTCTTCCATGCTCCATTTCAGCTTTTTAGAATCGATGTCCGCGATGATGGATGTAATCCATTCTATTTCAGCCGCAAGCACTGTTCGTTGATATTCGGCCTCAAGTAAAAATAAGCGCGGCAGGCCCAGCGATGCTCCTTTCTGAAACTGATCTTCAAGTCGGGCGAGTGTCTTTTTAAGAGCGCTTACTCTTTGTTTGAAGAGCAATGCGACATCTTCAGGCGTTAGCAATGCCAGAAAAGACACAGCAGCAGGGAACTCTAAAAATTCCTGAGCCGGTGTAGAGATCATTTCCCGGATCCATGAATAGGCAGCATTTCGACCTAAATCCGTGATTTCATAAACAATTAAATCTGGTCTCCCTTCGTTCTTTTTCTTTTCTTGGATGGCAATGGCCTTGTCTCGATGCAACCGATCAATCGTTTGGTAAATACTCGTTCGATGGCGAACGTTAATAACTTCATCTTTCCCCCTCTCTTTAATAAGCTGCTGCATACGATACGGATGCATAGGCTCCTCAATAAGAAAGCAAAGTACGGCTAATGCGACAGGTGATTTTTTAATTGTGTTTTTCATATTCATAATATTACTATTAATAATATGACGTGTCAAGAAATAAAGTAATTGCCAATCTCCGAAATGTATTGGCAAAAGATTGTAGACAACTTATGAGAAATTGTTATACTTGTTACAAGGCGGAAAGGCCTTCTAGTATACAGGTATATGGAGAAATTCATGGTGTCTACTTTTCCACACTGATCGAGGAGCAGGCTTAACATACCATGGTAGTAAAAATGTTATATGGAATAGAAAGTGTGAGGATAGCATGGTTTCATTTATTGTCGTTGTTTTTCTTTTATTTCTAATCCCAGGCCCTGCGGTCATTATTACAATTTCTCAAACGATAAAAAGCGGGAGAAAAAATGGTATTATGACTGCTTTAGGAATTGCCTTAGGTGATATTATCCATGTATTGTTCGCTATTTTAGGGTTATCAGCGATATTATTAAGTTCAGCTTTCGCATTTGAAATCGTAAAATATATCGGAGCTATTTATTTATGCTACTTAGGGATTCAAATGTTACTGGCAAAGGCGAAACAAGAAGAAAAACCAAACGTTGAACAAACGTCTGTGAGTATAGTTAAAAGCTCGAGTTGGAAATCAATTAAACAAGGCTTTTTAGCGGAAGTATTGAATCCTAAAACAGCATTATTCTTTTTAGCATTTTTACCTCAATTTATCCAAAATGACGGAAGCAGTGTGACATTACAACTTCTTGTCTTAGGCATTGTATTTGTGCTAATGAGTATTGCATACACTACTTTTTTGGCTTATTGTACAAGTTTCATTGGAGCAAAGATGTTCAAAACGTCAGGTGTTTTTGCTAATAAAGCCGAGAAGATTGTTGGTTTGATTTATATTGGATTAGGCATACGTTTGGCCTTTCAAACTCAAGAATAGATGGGGAATATGAATTATTCGTTTCCCCAAACTTAACAACTTTATTATTCCTAAAAAAATTGTAGATTGAAAGAAAACACTTATTTTTAAGTAACTCAACTTTCGCAGACTGAAACAGGCAGATATACCTTGATATAATTAGGTAAGCCTGCAATCCA
>NZ_QCZG01000076.1 GCF_003097615.1 Pueribacillus theae | reverse complement strand
CTGGCCAGTAACAAAGGCTTTCAGCCGTAGAGCAAACCACCCGTTCACACGGGTGGTTTTGATTAAGGGGTGTTTACATGACAAGAAGAATTCATAAATATAGCAATCAAAAATTAAGCCGGGGAGAACCTCCCAATTTCTCTGGACAGCATTTGATGCATAATAAAAAATTGCTTAATGAAATGGTAGAACGAGCAAATGTAAGCAAACAAGACACCGTTTTAGAGTTGGGAGCCGGAAAAGGTGCTTTAACAACAGTATTAAATCAAAGAGCTGGAAAGGTATTGGCGGTAGAATATGATTCCAAATTTGTTGAAATTCTTGAATGGAAAACTGCTTTGAACCCAAATACCACAATTGTTCATCAAGACATTATGAAAATCCATTTGCCGAAGGAAAAGTTTGTTGTTGTGTCCAACATTCCATTTTCCATTACGACCCCCATTATGAAAATGTTGCTTAGCAACCCTTCAAATGCTTTACAAAGGGGAATTATCGTAATGGAGAAAGGAGCGGCTAAACGATTCACTTCAAAGTTCGTTAAAAACGCTTATGTTTTAGCTTGGAGAATGTGGTTTGACCTACACTATGTCAAAGAAATTTCGAGAACGAACTTTTCCCCGCCTCCAAAAGTGGATTGTGCAATGGTCTTGATAAATAGAAAAAAAGAACCGATTATTCCAATTAAGGATCGTGTGATTTTTATAGGACTTGCAGAATATGCACTTAGAGAGCCAAGAGCGACTATTGAAATGGCTCTAAAAGGAATATTTACTCCGCCTCAAATGAAGCATTTAAAAAGAAACTTAGGAATTAAAAATGAGATAACAATCGGTTCTCTAACGGAATCTCAATGGGGAATTGTTTTTAGGACAATGATTCAGTATGTACAGCGTCCCTTGTGGCCAAAAACAAAAAAGAAGCGATAACTTTTTGAGAAACCGCGATCACAGATCATTCAGCCTTTCGAATGTTTCATTCCTTCCCATCATATGAATGGTGTATATCATATTGCGGGGGGAGAAGCATGTCCAAACAATATCATCAATCAATTTCAGAAAAAGACTTGGAAAAGTATTATGAATTAAGTGAAAGTAAAAAGGAAATTGAAAAAAAATTGAAAGAACTAAATCAGGCTTTTCATCTTTATTTTGATGAAACTGTAGGGGAAAACCAAAAAGGTGAAAGAAACATTGGGCAATATAAAATACAAAGACAAATTAGACAATCAAACGATTTTAACGATGAAAAAACTGTACTTCGTCTAGAAGAATTAAATTTGCATGATTGCATCCAAGTAATTAAAAAGCCGGACAAGCAAAAAATCAATTCAGCCCTTACACTCGGTATTATTGAAGACGCACAAATCAATGACTGCAGAATGTCTAAAAGCACAAAAGCAATTATTGTGAAAAAGATATAAAGCTTTAACCAATTGCATCAAAAAGTGGAAATTATTCTCCAAGATAATAAAAGGGACGTACTAAAATTAACGTACCGTCCCTATCTTTTTGTTGTTCATCCTCTATTTGTCGAATGGTTCCAAAGCAACTCATTGTTTTTATAACCCTTTAAAATTATCCCACTGTTAAATCATCCTAAGTTCCTTATCCTCCTACCAAAGGCGCTTTACAACCTGTTAACAAGTACCATTAAATTTCAAAGCTGCATCCAATCATTTTCTTGTATAATGGACATATAGGTATTAAGGACTAGGAGATGAAAGAACGGGGGATGAACGTGACAAAAAAGCGATGGCTTAAAATATGTATAGGTCTTCTTAGTGTACTGTTGATTATAGATATCACCGCCAGTTTTTATTTTTATAATCTTGCAATCAAGCGGAATGAAAAAGATTTTTTAGTCGGAAACAAAGATTTGAAAGTGTCTGCGAAAGCGATGGATACTTTTTTGGAAGGCGATTGGCGCCAATGGGTCAGCAGCCAAGCGTTTGAAATTTGGGATATGCAGTCACGTGACGGCTTAGAACTCCAAGGGTATTTTTTAAAAGCAAAAAAGCCGACAAATAAAACAGTGATTTTCGCTCATGGCTATCTTGGCCGTGCAAAAGATATGGGATTATATGGGCAATATTATTATGATGAGCTCGGATACAATCTATTAACAGTAGACTTGCGTGGCCACGGACAGAGCGAAGGAGATTACATTGGCTTTGGTTGGCCTGATCGGTTGGATCTTTTAGATTGGATAAAACTCGTATTGAAAAATCAAGGAGCACAGTCCGAAATTGTTTTACATGGACTTTCAATGGGCGCCGCTACGGTTTTAATGGCAAGTGGGGAAGACCTGCCCAATCATGTCAAAGCAATCATAGCAGACAGCCCATATACAAGTGTGTATGATTTATTTGAATATCAAATGCACCGTATGTATCATCTGCCGGCATTTCCAGTTTTGCCAACCACTAGTTTAGTAACAAATATGCAAGCGGGGTATTCACTAACAGAAGCATCTGCACTAGAACAAGTAAAAAAAGCTACCGTCCCAATTTTATATATTCACGGCAACAATGATACTTTTGTGCCAACAGAAATGTCGAAAGAATTATATGAAAATACGAAAAGTGAAACAGATATTATAACATTTGACGGTGCCAATCACGGAGAAGCTTTTGCAGTTCAAAAAGATAAGTATATTAAAAAATTAAATGAATTTCTGCAAAAGTATGTTAAGTAAAAATTCTTGCATTTCGTAAATCATAACGCTTCAAAAAAGGGGGCAGCACTCCATTAGTGATGCTGCCCTTTTCAATTAAAATAGTGACGAACATATTCATGCATCCACCACAGTCCGCACATTATGATTGCATAAGGGGACGCATCGAATGTAAACTTGCTTTAAAGCTGCTACTATTTTATGAATGACAGACAGCAGCAACATCCAATAAAGGAGCATATAAAATGAACATCGAACAACATGTTTCCAATTACATTAACATCTATGATCAACTACAAGAAAAATTGAAATGGAATGTTACTGATAAGCGTATTTTGATGACAATTGCTTCTCTCTATGTGATGAAATCAAAAGCGTTTCATCACGAAAGGTTCATTCATATTTCAGATGAACTCAAAAAGCAATCAAGTGTTTTCTCTTCCATGAGATCTTATTTAAGGTATACAACTGCTGCCACGCTTGATGTTCATTTTGAAAATGCGGTCGAACTCATTCCAACTTTTTTTAGTTTATATGAAGGTTTTATTCAAGCTAAGTTCCAGAGAGGAAATTTTACATATATTTCGGCATCTGTTTTGCTTACAAAACAGTCTAATCCTTCTCATTCAAAAGAGATCATTTCAAAAGTTAAAGCGATTTATAATGGGATGAGACGGGAGCATTTCCTTTTAACTTCAGCTAGTGATTATCCGCTTGCCACATTACTTGCTTTGGAAAATCGGGATGGCATTATCCAATATACCGAGAATTTTTACCGAGAACTAAATAATAATGGATTTAGAAAAGGAAATGACCTCCAATTTCTTAGCCATATTTTATCATTAAATAAAGATGAGAGTGTTGAAACATTAGTAAATCGCACAACACGTATCTATGATGCTTTCAAAGAGAGCGGACTAAAACAAAAGACTGCTTACTATCCTTTGATGGGCATGCTTGCTTTACTTCCTTGCGAAGAAGTCAACATGAATATTATTATACAAATCTATGAGCAACTCAATAATGCAAAATCTTTCAAATGGCAAAAGGATATGAACGTGATGTTAGCTGTTTGTTTTTACGTAAGTGAAAAACTGGCTCATGAAAGTTTAATCGAAACAAGCATATACACAACGATTGAGACCATCCTACAAGCCCAGCAGGCTGTCATGATTGCAACAATAGCTGCTGCAACAGCAGCTTCTACATCCAATTCCAACAGTTAAAAAAAAGGAGTTCTTTCATTGAGAAATTTTATGATTGGTACGGCCTGTCTTATGATGATTGGTTTAATCATTGCCATCATCTTTTACCAAAACCAAAACTCCAAACCGATCCTCCCGCTAAATGAAGTGCTAGAGGAAAAAGCCGAACAAGATGAACCTAAACAACAACCTCTATATGCTGAACATCCCATTGATTACTCTTTACAAAACGATCAACTTAACATTACGTTCGACAAAGGAAAAAGTTGGATTCCGGTTCCAGTTGAAAAAGATAAATTATTTAATGGGGAGTATAGCGGAAACAAACAAACACTTATTGAGCATAGTTACATTCTTACGAAAAATCGTGTTGCCTTTTTATACTCGGATGGGCTTAGCTGGGAGGACCAAAAAATAGTCTTAACCTATTCGCTTGACCAAGGGAAAACTTGGCAAGATTCAATCGTTGCACAACCCTACCCATCCATTCGTTTCCGAAAAGTCGCTTTTTTAAATGACGAGTTCGGATATATTATTGTTTCCGGTGACCGAACGATGTCACAGGAAATGTCGAATGTTTATTTAACTAAGGATGGAGGAAAGTCTTGGAAGGAAACAAACAATTCGAATGTAACGAGATTAATTGCAGACGGCGGATTTGTTGATGAAAACACAGGTTTTTTATCATTTGGAACGATTAATCCTGAAAAACCTCAACTTTATGTTACACAAGATGCAGGAGATACTTGGCAAGAAGCTAGCATTAATATTCCAGCAAAGTACAATGAAATCTTTGTTATTGCTGAAACACCAGTTAAAGAAGAAAATCATTTGGCATTATTCATTAATCAAGGGCCTAATGGCGACTATAAAGGCGGGAAGGTAAAAGGTAAATTTATTTCGAATGATAATGGCGTCACATGGGGATTCTCCACGGAGGTAACACCTAATGAAACAGAATAAGAATACTTTAAAAAAAATTGGGGGAATGTTGCTTTTCCTTTTCGCAATTGGCTTTTTCATTTTGCAAATAGGGTATTTGTTTTTACATACTACGTACCAAGTGGAGTATACTGATGATCGGCTATTTTATATCATAAATATTTTTATAATGATCTGTTTAGCCGCGGCAATCCTGCTTCTTATTAGCATTACGAAAAAATGGAAGGTAATTGGTGGCAGTATTATCATTCTTTTCATTATTGTCAATGTCGTGTTGCTTTTTATAAACAACCATCAAATTAAAAATATTGTTCGCATTTCGCCGGACTTTAAACATGTTTTAGCACTTAAAGAAAATACAAAGACAGGGAAGACCGTGTACTACAGAACCTATTACTATATACTCGCACGGCCAAAAGAAAGTTTTCCTTATAAAACAACCGGAGAATTTAAAGTCAAATGGTTGGCAAAAGATATTGCGGCAGTTACTTACAAAGCAGCCGATAACACGATTCACCAGTACATCGGTACTTATGGGGATCGTGGCGGCGGTGGTTCCTATTACTATGTAGGCCCATCACTCTACGGGCGCTGGGAAGGGAAAGACGTCGAAGTGATAAGTAATCAAGAAGGAATTACTGTGGTGCATAATGGTAAATATGAGGAATTTGATTGGGATCATATCGTCCAATTTGGAACGCTTGCTGTTGTTCTAACTAAAAATAACCAGGCTGCTTGGGCGATAACATTAAATGAGAATTTTGAAGTAGATTCCAACTCGTCCGTACCGCCATCAGGGAGTATCAGTTTATATGAAGCAACAATGGCAAAAAATAAGCCAATTACACTTCAATATGTTCATTGAAATTAGTCTAAAAAGTAGGGTACTAAACTATTTAAGAACAGGTCGTGGTTGAATGGAAAAAGTCATTTTTGAAGCGATAAATTTAAATAAAGAAATTGATGGACATTCAATTTTACAAAACATTTCTTTCAGATGGAGAAATCCTGCAGTTATAGCTATCACTGGAAAAAACGGCTCAGGTAAAAGCACATTGTTAAAAATTTTGGCAGGAATTTATGAACCAACAAGTGGAAAAATCATAAGAAATTCAAGAAAGATTGGCTATGTGCCGGAACATTTCCCAGAGGACCTTCGATNCAGGGGAATGGTAAGTCGTAACTTTTTATGGTGGGAGTAACATCAGACCCCGATAACTAAACGGACAGCTTTCGATCGTGGAGCACAACCTACTGTTGCCACGAGCACGTATATCAAATTACATCTTTCTCCGATCGAAGCGAACCCTGTTCTTATTTCATTTGAAAGGAACATCGTTATGGAAGATTTGCTTGAACGCTGTGCTGGATTGGACGTTCACAAAGACTCCGTTGTTGCCACAGTTATTGCTGGAAAGCATGGAAAACGTCTTGTGAAAGAAACGCAATCCTTTGGGACAATGACCCCGGATTTATTGGAGCTCAGTGATTGGCTTTCCTCTTTCGAATGTACCCATGTGGCGATGGAAAGCACAGGAGTGTACTGGA
>NZ_QCZG01000075.1 GCF_003097615.1 Pueribacillus theae | reverse complement strand
CTGGCCAGTAACAAAGGCTTTCAGCCGTAGAGCAAACCACCCGTTCACACGGGTGGTTTTGATTTTTATAAATTTTTTATATTTGTTTTCTATACTGATTTCGAGGAGGGATCAGATGGAAAATCAAATGTTATCTGTTCGAAATGTTACAAAAAAAGTGAAGGGGCGACATTTATTGGATTCGGTTAGTTTTGGCATCGAACAAGGAACTATTTGTGGATTGTTAGGTCCAAACGGCGCGGGAAAAACTACTTTAATTCGGCTTTTAACAGGACTCATTCAGCCTACGAAAGGAGAAATCGAAGTAAATGGAATCCGGTTGACAGCCAATCGAAAACAAGCCTTACGAAATGTTGGTGCGATTGTCGAATCCCCTATTTTCTTTCCGTATATGTCAGGGAAGGAAAACTTAAGAAATTTAGCGCGTCTTTACCCTGATTTATCGAAAACGGAACAAAAGGAAAGAGTTACGGAAGTTCTTCGAATTGTTGGCTTAGAGAATCGAGCGGATGATAAGGTTCGGACCTATTCGCTTGGGATGAAGCAGCGGCTGGGCATTGCTCAAGCACTACTAGGGAAACCGTCATTTTTGATCCTCGATGAACCGGCAAATGGATTAGATCCTATGGGGATTCGGGAATTAAGAGAGCTGATTATGAAGTTGAATCAAAAGTATGGGATAACGATGCTTATTTCGAGTCATTTACTTGATGAAATACAGAAGGTATGCGAACAAATTATTGTGATTCGTGATGGTAAGTTGCTTTGGAATGGCAAGAAAGAAGATCTTGCCAATCAGCATGAAAGCCTAGAAGATGCCTTTATCGAGTTGGTGTCACAATGAAACAATTAGTGCAGAGTGAATGGGAAAGATTATGGAAAAGAAAAACGACGTGGCTTCTATTCTTCAGTGTTCCACTCGTTCTCCTTGGTGCGGCTAAATACTTACACACGCAAAACCAGGCACTTTCAACAGACTTGCCACAGTATGCAGTCGCATGGAACTTTCCAATCTTAGGTCTTTCCGAAATGCTGATCACTGTTTTTCAAGGCATTATCCTGATTTTAATTGCTTTTTCCGTTACGGAGGAGTATCGGACAGGGCAACTGCGAATGGTATTGATCCGTTCGTATTCTTACCAGGAAATTTTGTTTGCTAAATTTATTGTAACGATTGGGACCATTGTGCTGTTTTTCGCCATTTATTTTGCCGTGAGCTACTTACTTGGGATGATCATTTTTGATGCTCCCGCGAAGTTTCCTTTATTTTATCATCAAGAATTGGCTACATGGGCAGATGGATTGCTATACAATGTTAAATTCTATGGAATCGCTATGTTTACAGTGTTAGCCATTGTCTCTATTTTGTTTTTTATTGGGGTTGTTAGCCACACGACGACAACGATGATTGGAACAAGCATTGGGTACCTCTTGTTTTCATTTGCTTATCCTAATGTCTTGTCAATTATGAAACCTTTATTGGGTGACACGCTTTATATGAAACTGTTTTTCACTTCAATTCCTATGATCCAATGGCAGGGGATTACAGCCATGCTTGCTGAACATCCGAAGTGGACTGGCTGGATTATTTTCGTCATTAGTATGACAATCATTATTTTTAACGTTTTAACTTTTCTTATAGTCAAGAAAAAAGATTCTTATATTTAAGGTGGTGCATGATTGTGAAAAACGTTTGGATCAGTGAATTTGAACGAATGTTTAAAAGAAAGAAAACATGGGTGGGTTTGTTTGTCTATCTCTTTCTCCTTGGCTTCGAATGTCTGTTTTTGTATGGGGTTGGGGGACAAAGCTTTTACGATCCGGATCATGTGGTGGGGTTAAACTCGCTAAATACAGCTCCTTTCTTTTTAAGGGAATTAGGTCTTTTTCTCATTTTTGTATTGATTCCGATGTTTGTCGTAGATAGCTTTAATGGAGAGTACACATCAGGGGCATACCGGCTCGTTTTATTACGGCCACAAGGGCGAGCCAAGCTGTTTGCAATAAAATGGAGTGTACAAGGCGTGCTCATTTTTGGCTTGTTAGTATTCACTTGGTTAGCCGCTACGATTTACGGTTATCTTGTTTTTCCTAACGTAACCGAAGTTTCGTTTTTTAATACAGGTGAACTGCAATCGTCTGAAGCGTTCCTTTATGTATTAACATTTTATGCGATTGCGCTACTGATCTTATTAGCCATTCTCACGATTGGAAGTTTGATTAGCACAGTGATGCCTAATGTCATCTTATCCTATATCGGGATCATCGGGTTTTTAATTGGCGGCCTGTATGTTTCGGATCATTTTTCTTTCTTTATCACTTTTACGGATTCGATTTTTCAAGTGCTTGGTAAACAAAATATGACCCTCATCCCGCTTGCTTTTTCGATCGTCCTTATTAGCGCTATACTAAATGTAACGATATGGACAAAACGTGACTGGATGGAATGAGTAAAATGAACGGGAAAATTTTAATTGTTGATGATGAGAAGGATATTGTCGCCTTTATGAAGGATGCGTTAGAGGATGAAGGCTATACGGTAATTTACGCTTATAACAGTAATGATGCATTGCAACGCTTAAAGGAAGAGCCTGACCTGATCATACTTGATGTGATGATGCCAGGAATGGATGGCTTTGCATTATGTGGCGAAATTCGAGAAAGTGTCTCTTGCCCGATTATTTTCGTTAGCGCAAAAAGCGCAGAGCAGGATCGGATCAAGGGTCTGATGGTTGGGGGCGATGATTATATCGAAAAGCCGTTTAGCCTGAAAGAATTAAAAACTAGAATCTATGCACACTTAAGAAGGGAACAACGTATTCATCATAAAACATATCATCGTTTGCATATAAAAAATCTTGTTATCGATACAGCGGCGTATGAGGTGTTTTGCAACAGCAAAAAAATCATGTTTACCCAACGGGAATTTGAAATCCTCCAATATTTAGCTTCACGCCCTAACCAAGTATTATCAAAGGAGCAGATTTACGATCATGTTTGGGGATTAGAAGCGATGGGGGATACGTCGACGGTTACCGAACATATTAAAAAAATCCGGGCAAAACTAGGAAAGCATGACCCTGACACAACGTATATTTCTACGGTGTGGGGAGTGGGGTACAAATGGGAAAGCTAAATCGGATATCCAATCGGACGTTACGCGGCCAGATTGTGTCGTCTTTTCATCTCATTTTAGTGATGAGTATTCTAGCAACATTCGTAACTTGGGGAGTGATTGGTTTATTTTTCTACTTTCTTCTAGAAAATGAGCGAATCAATCCAGCGAATTATTATGAAAGTAAAATTCCGGGTTTAGTCACGTTTGTTCAGGAACAAGAAAACCTTCTTGATGATGAAAATAAAGATAAACTAGAGAAAGTCATTCCGCTTGAAGGCATGGATTATCAAGTGGTGGATAAAGAAGGGCACGTCATGTATGGAAGCATGCCAAAACAGTACCTTTCCTCTGAGAGTGATCTAGCCAATCATCTCAACACAAATTTCTATGATGGCGGTAAAATCCTCCAATATTATCCTGTCTTCAATGAAACAGGAAATTTAATTGGAGCCATCGGTTTTCGCTATGAATTAACACTAACGTCAGCGAATCCTCAAATCCCGTTTGTATTCCTTCTAGGTGGTGGGTTAGCCTTTCTATCTCCATTTTTTTATTTTTATCTTGTTTCATATGTATTCGGTAAACGGTTTAGCAGGAAAATTGAACAACCTTTCAATGAAATTATCGAGGGTGCGCATAAAATTGGTAACCGTGATCTCGATTTTTCGTTATCTCATGTGAAAAGTACAAAAGAACTGAATCAATTGGTTGCTGCTTTTGAAGAAATGAAAGAGGCTTTGAAGGAATCACTCCATAGGCAATGGAAGCTGGAGCAGGAAAGAAGGGATATGATTGCTGCAGTTGCACATGATTTAAAAACACCGTTAACGATTATACAAGGCCATGTGGAAGGATTGCAGGAAATGAAAACATTTCATCCCGAAAGGCTTGAACGCTATTTGCAAACGATACAAGCGAGCAGTCGGCGTTGCATCCAGTTAATCCGTGATTTGGAAGATGTCTCGAAAATCGAACATCCTGAGTTCAGTTTAACAGTGAAACAGACAGATATAAAAGATTTCGTTCTTGCAAAAGCAAAAGAATACGAACTATTGAGCCACCCGAAAAATATTACGTTGGAGGCAACGTTTGATAACATATCCAGTGAAACGAAGCAGGTCTGGATCGATCCGTATCGTATCAATCAAGTGCTGGATAATATCCTATCCAATAGTCTTCGTTATACTCCCCAAGGTGGTGTGATAAAGTGGAAAACAACCATCAAAGAGAAAGAAATTATTTTTGAAATAGAAGACAGCGGTCCAGGTTTCTCAACGAAAAATACGTCGGAGATTTTTGAAAAGTTTTATCGGGATGATCGGTCCCGAAACAGTGAGGGCGGACACTCTGGTTTAGGCCTATTCATCTCACAAATGATTGTGAAGAAGCACCATGGGGAAATCATCGCTCGAAATAAAGAGGAAAGCGGAGCTTATTTTAACATTTTGATAAAGAATATGAAGGAGGGAGAGGACGGATCGGAATCGTAACGTATTCTAAATTCGAATATTATAAGGAGAAAATTTTTTCCCTCTCCTCTCCGCTAGAGGATGGGAAAATGGTTTCTGAGTCGTTTTTGTTGGAAACCTCAGAGGATCGGAATCTCTCGATTTATTATGCACCGGTTGAATATTTCAACGAACATGCAACCGTCCTCATTGTAGGGATAACCCCAGGCATTAATCAGATGAAGAAGGCTTATGCCTCTGTCTTAAATAACAAAGACCGGTTGAAAAATAACGAGCAGCTTCTACATGAAGCGAAGAAGGCCTCTAGCTATGAAGGTACTATGCGGAAAAACTTGATTCACATGCTTGACGAATTGGAGTTGCAAAGGTATTTAGGTCTATCTTCTTCAGCTGAGCTTTTTACTGCTGCCAATCATTTTGTCCATACGACAGGAATATTGCCATATCCTGTTTTTTACAAAGGCAAAAATTTCACAGGTTCAACCCCTGCAATTTTAAAAAATAAAATGTTGAAACGATATGTAATGGAATGTTTTGTTAGTAATCTATCCCGATTAAATAACCCGCTTGTCATTCCATTAGGAGTGAATGTCTCGAATGTTCTTCGTCATCTTTTGAAGTCAGGACTTTTTAACGCCACTCATATTCTTACGGGGTTTCCTCACCCATCAGGGGCGAATGGCCATCGGCATAAACAATTTGCAAATCATAAAGAAAGAATGCGGAAGGAGATAGCTGATTACTTTCAGAAATGAGCCTTAGTAGTTAGGAAGAAGTTATTAAAGATATTGTTAGGAGGATTTATGGTTTATTCTGATTGGTATAATCACCGCTATTATTGTTTCTGGCATAGAGAAATTCTTGAAACAGTAATCATTAAACCGCACTGATTTTGAAAAAATCAATACGGTTTAACAGGCTTTCTTATATTTTATTTTTCTAAAATATCATGGTCAACGTAGCGTTCACCGTTCAATTCACTAATGACGTTGATCGCAACCTTTGCTCCATCACCGGCTGTGATAATAGCGTGGACGCTCATTCCTGCACACGTACCTGCTGCCCATACGCCGTCGATATTGGTTTTCCCTGCAGCATCCACATCCACGACCTTTTTTATTCTCGGTTCGGTTCCTTCTTTTGTTTGAACGCCAATTTTTTCTGCAAAGTTGACCGTTGCCCCGGTTGCAAGAATGACGTGCTTCGCCTCATATTGGCCGTTCTCAGTTTCGATTTGAATCGTATCGCCTGCCTTTTTCAGATCGACGGCTGTATCGTTTATGAGTTCAGCGCCGAAGCTTTCGGCTTGCTTCAAGCCGATATCGACCATATCCGGTCCGTCAATTTCCTTGACTCCGTAATAATTTAGAAGTAGCGCCCGCCTCGTCATGCCTTTATCATTGTCGATAAGCAATGTTTTCTTTCTAGCTTTTGCAGTAAAGAGGGCGGCGCTAGCCCCAGCGGGGCCTGCCCCGATGATCGCAACATCAAACATAAAACCAGCTCCTTAAGATATAGTTACGTATGGTAATACATTCCCCAAATGAGTGCTATTTCCTCTAATTTACAGATAACTTTGTGATGAATATAAAAATTTATGAATAAATTTCTTCATTTTACAAAGTATAGAAATTGTTGGGATCAAAGTAGTGACCCAACAAACTTATTTTTTTGGAGGTAATGTACATGCCACAACAAAATCAGCAACAACTTCAACAGGCTGTTCAAGCTGCACAGCAAGCTCAACAAGCTGTTCAACAAGCACAATCAAGTGCGAATCCACAGCAAATCCAGCAAGCGCAGCAACAGCTTCAACAGGCGCAACAGCAGCTTCAGCAGGTTCAAAGCCAAGCAGGTGCTCAAGCTAGTGCACAAGAACAGCAACAATTGCAGCAGGCACAGCAGCAGCTTCAACAAGCACAACAGCAAATTCAGCAAGCGCAGCAAAGTGCTAACGCTCAAAACAAGATGCAATAATTTTTGAAACCTACGATCGAAGGAAGAACAGATGAAAATCTGGCCTCCTTCGATTTTTCATTGCGATCATTTATCGCAAAATAAATGCAAAAAAGAACTTTGGTCTTTTGAAAAGATGCTTTTTATCGTATTTAGGCGAGAAGACTCCATCTTCAGCGAAGCAGGGTGGAGATGAATCGCCTTCGGATAAGGGATAGACATCAGCTATCTAAATTGTCCGACTTGTATTTTTTAAATAGTTAGGATACTTTCACCCTGATGTATGCTATAATGGAAACATACATTCCCGTGTA
>NZ_QCZG01000074.1 GCF_003097615.1 Pueribacillus theae | reverse complement strand
TCGCTGAAAGCTTTCCGGAACCATACGCCTAGCGTATGGTTTTCTTTTCACAAAAAATGAGCAGCCTATCTTCTCCAGATAGGCTGCTACCTCTTGTTCAAACATCATGATTAACCCAAAATTTCCTTTAATTCTTGCATTGTTACGTCAACATCATTGCCTTCTCTACCTTCACGAATTTCTTTTTCTCTTTCAATAATGGCGTTAATAACTTCTGCATTCATTTTGTCCTTTGTCCAGCCTACTTTCTTTATAATAATTTCTTGTAAAACGTCATTTTCAATAACGGTTTTTCCCAACAAATCAATTAAAGGTCTAATCGCTTTAATCGGCATATTTTTTAAGCCTTTCGCTTCCATTACATCTAAAGTTTTACTCAATAAAACTACCCTTGTAAGATCTTTCATCGGTTATTTTTCCCCTTTCAAAATTTGTTTAATAATCTTCAGGTAACAAAATTGTTGTGGCCGATCTGTCCCATTCAGTAATGATCCAAACTTTCCTGTTCTCGTCTAAAGAATAAGAAGCTAAGATCCTGCCATTGTTTTCCAAGGCATGATCGTTAGCTTCCCAGTCTTCTTTATCCAGTTCTCCCCAGTCTTTATTAATGTAGCGGTTTAATACATCCCGTACTTCTTCCTGCTTCAATTTGTCTGCGGCATTTTTTGTTAACACTACTTGCCCAAGTTCCAAGGCATCACCTCCTTTACAGCGTCCTCCCATAGGCCAGATTCGATTAGATTTTCTTCTATATAGTGATCTATAAAGTAATCTTCGTTCGCCAAGTACATATGAGCGATTTCAAATTCACTTATAAGCCGATCATTGCGGCGAACAAAGACTCTTTCACGGTTATACATGTTGTGGATCCTTTCTCTTCCAGGCACGTAATTTTCGATACGGTCAAAGGTGTACAATACTACTTCTTTCGGAATACTGAAAAGCGTGCCGTAAATAATGTCTCCTGCGTATCCGGTTTTCTTTGTAATTGGAAAGCCGTTTCGGTACGAGTACATTTGATAGCCCTTTACGTAGGCATTTTCTGCAATATCAGTTGCTCCGTATTCTTTAAGCATTTCAACGTCTTTGAGTGTTCCATAGGTAAACATTTTCATCAATTCATCGACTCCTTTATAAGTTGTCTTGCGTATTCTAATCCATTTACTTTTTCGCCATTATCCAGTGACTCAATAGCTTCTTTTAAAATTTCGTCAATTTCTTCTAAGACGTTCAATTGCCTACAAGAACAACCGTCTAATTCATGTCCAAGCATTTCATCGTCTATGTCTTTTAAGATACATGTCAACGTGTAAAATTGTTCATACGTCAAACTATTTCGCTCTTTGCGTAAAAAATTCTCTAATTTTTCAACGTTTTCTGATTCAGAATAAGCTTCAAAAACCTTTTTCATAGCTTTCCCTCTCCCCTTTTCGCAAAGGAAAAGGAAGCCGTCAATTGGCTCCCTAGTTGTCCTCCGCTAATTTGCCGTAGTACGCTCTTTCCTGCTCAGTCATGCCGTATATACCATAGCCGTCTTCATCTTCATAGTAGCCGTCAAAGTCTGTGTCCCATCCAGTGCGCCATGAGCTATAATAGCTGCCCCATACTTCAAACTCTTGTTTCTCCAGCGTGACTTTCTTTCTATGTGAACGGATATATAATGCTTGCCCTTCTTCCAGTTCGACAATGTTACGTACCCGTGTCGTGTATGTTTTTCCTTTATTCTTGCCGTAGGTGTATTCTTTCTTTACTTTCTTTGTCGGTATGTTCAATGTTTCAGGCAGAAGGCTCGGTGTGCTTGCGTACCACAGTTCCCCAGCTTTCTTGTTATTCCAATAGCAAAGCGGATTATCCCCTGCTACCATGAACAGCATGTTCGGCTGATCCTGAGTGACTGCTGTTATGGCGTATGTTCCATCCAGTTCGTCTAACACTTCCTGCATACCTCCGGGTCTAAGCGTAGGACTGTATACGGACATTAGTGCAAACATGGCTTCACTGTCTGTTGTGCTGTATGGCGTAATATTCATTTTCTCAAGGGATTTCCAGATGTATTTGTCCTGTATCTGGCCGTTATGGCATCCGATAATCGGGCCATGTACGAACGGGTGCATGTTCTCATGGTACTTACTTGGCCCGCAAGTACTTAAACGTGCATGCATCTGTACGATGATTGCCCCATCCATTAAGTTTTGTCGTATTTCATTGAATCTACTGAACAGCCGATTTACTTTTCGGTGTTCTTTAATGATTCGGTATTCCCCGTTCGGATAGTGGAACGTTAAGCTGTTCCCATCCCCTCCCAGGGCATCTTCCATGTTGACAAGAGTCATGAGCAAGTCTTCTGTAATCTGTTCATACTTCTTTACAGTCCTCGGCCTATCCGATAAAACTATTCCACCAAGTCTACACATAATATCTAACCCCTTTATTATTTTAGATTTTTGTTATTAATGCATACCCTATTGACTATGCAGTTTCCCTGTCAGACTCATATGAAAGTGTCGATACATCTTTATACTCAATTCCACGCTGTTTTAGGTATCTGTTTAACTCTTCATATCCCTGTCTTTCCAGGTATCTAGCTACCCCGTTCCATGACATTGTTTGTAACTCTTCTATTGAGTAGTCGATAACTAAGTCACGCAAAGCCTTCACGAATTGGATCGTAGCCTTGAACGTATTAATGTTAAGCGTGCCTCTGAATAGACGGAACTCGACTGTGCTTCTGTTATTTAAGTTTATAGCGTAGTATCTTCCTGCACACTTCGCCGTCTCTAGCAGTTCTCTTTCGCATATGACTTCACGAGACATTCCACTGTCTGCTACATAGCTTTTCGCCCAAGAATCTAACTGCCTTTCAGTGCGTCTTGAAAATGCAACCATTTTGTCCCAGTGCCGTTCTACAATGAATAGCAATTTCATGATGTTTAGATCCTGCTCGTCAAAAGTCTGGCCAAACCCCTTGCGGCTTATATGTACATGTATCCCACATGTACCGACATCGTGCGATCTGTATCCTTCATTTCTAAGGTCGTTTAGCATCCCTTTCCAGTTTATATTGTTCATGTGGTGTTCAAAGGAACACGGCTGCGATATGATTTCAAAGCCGTCATTGAGTGAGCCATCTTCTTTAAAGTACAGTTCCCCACTCGTCCAGCCTTCCAGGCTACTTGCTACATCCTCATGGTTGTTGTAGTCGTCTCCCAGGTCAACTTCAAGTTCCACTCCGTAATAGTCTTTACCTTCTGCATTTCCGAAAAACTGTAAAGCAGGGCTGTAATTGTAATCATGGATTATGGAACTAGGCGCACAATCATAGCAATACCAATCCCCATGAGCATCGTTATAAATTGAGTTTTCAACGTGAACGAATACCTCGCAGGCATAGCATTGTATATAATCCTCTCTGCAATTATCGCATAAACATTCCCCGTTTCTGTCAAAGTGCATGTCTTCATCATGGCCGATGTGATTACAGTTATCGCATTCGGTGTAATACTCATTCATGCAGCTATCGCATACGGTTTCATCGTTTCCAACATGGTTCAGTTCATCGTCAAAGAATAGTTCGTCACAGCATTCACAATATTGAACAACTCCGTCATATTCACAGTCATAGCAAACCATGTCGCCGTCATGCGTGATAAGGTATTCGCCGCCAATGACTATTTTTTCACAGTTTACACACTTAATATTTGGCATCTTGATTCTTCCTTTCGGATTAGATTTTAGTCACCTTTTCGATACGGTAAAACTTGTTTCTAATGATTGGCAACAGTTCACGAAACGTTACTTTCCTTTCCAGCGTGTGACGGTTTACGTTCAATTTAAAGCTGTAAGTTACTTTGTACATGAATCCCCTTCCTTTATTTCCTTTACTTCCCTAACAGCGTGAACAGGGCTTTTTATGATGTCTTGTAAGTCCCTGTATGTTAGGATTTTTTCATGCTCTGACCACTGACCAAAAGCGCAACAAGTGTACTTGACAAGATACTTTTTCATTGCTAAAACCCCTTTCTATAAATTTTTAGGGATTGTTATACCCCTATTTGAAGGTACAAGCAACAAAAAACAAAGCTTATACCTTCTGTAGAGATACATATTTCCGGTTTAATATTTTCTTATAGGCATTCACTTCCTTTTAGTTAGTTGTGTGTGCTGTGTGTCCTGGTACGTTCCCCTTACCCGTCTGTGCGGCTCTACCCTGCCCGATTTAACTGCATATCGTGCCTAACGTAGCGGTTCATGGTATGCCTTATATAAGCGTTCTATATATCTCGGCTTATACAACGGTTTTCGGCTCGTTTCTGTCACTCGATCTGCCTCCCATGTAAACCCTTTGGGCTTTTATATCGTGTTGATTCACGCGACTACTATATTGACTAGTCGATTACTAATATGCAGTTATCAAGGAACGCATGACTAGGTTTACAGTGTGACAAGGTTTGAAAAATGTCGATTGAAAACTTAATGAAAAATTGAATGAAAAATTGAATGAAAAATGTTGCTGGCAAAATCCTACCTTACCTTATAGGCATCGCTCCTTTTTGTTTGATTAACCATACTATATCATATACTCAATAGTATAGTCAATGCTTATTTTCAATTAAATGTGAAAGTTTTCAATTTAGCGGGTTAAAAAGCGTTTCCTTCTCGACTATCCGGTTTGACCGTTTGGCGTGTGCCTGTGCTATCTCAATTGGGTTATAGCGATTGGCTTGCCGCGCATCAACTAGATAGGTATTCGATTGGATCGGCTTTCCTTGCCGCTTGATTGACTATATCGTAGCATATATGCAATTGATTAGTCAATACATTTTTGAAACATTTTTTAACTTTCTTTTCTAGTCGCTGTCATTGCCTTGCGACTGATTACATCATATTACATTTTTATCGACTATGCAATACCTTATTCGATATTTAAGCCGAAAGTCCTATCAGAAACATTTGTTCCCCTTCCCCTTTTTGTCTTATATAGTAGAAAGTTGGAAAAACGAATAAACGTTCGCTAAAAACAACCAATTATTTCCAGGAAATAACCGAAAAAAGAGAAAAAAGGACTTGACAAAGAAAATATTTCCCATTATTTCCCGACTATTTCCTGGTATTTCCCAACATTTCCCGTTATTTCCCGCGGCACGAACGCGCGTTCGATGGGGGTGGGGGGACACGAAACCGGAGTCCCACATGAGAGTTATTATATAGTTACTAGCAACCCAACCCTCTTCCCCCCTGACCGTTTTTTCACTCCACTACCCTGGGGGCAAGAAAAAGAGGGACTCCATTAAGGAGTCCCCCTTCGTTTCATATTAGTATTGATATTAATGATAATATTAATGTTAATATTAATATTAACTTATTTAGCTTAATTGCAATACTTAATCTTAACTGGCCGCCCATTTATCAATCTCTTGCCTGCTTACACATTCTTTGCCATCCTCTACAACGAGCAGCTCAAAGTCTTCTCTGTCAATAGTTGCAGCTATCACGCTCGGCTTTGTCGGAAGACCTTCAACTTCCTTTCCAGCATAACGCTTTTGAATCTCTTCTATTTCTAAAGCTCTGTCTTGTCTAAAGTTTGTTTTAACAAACTCGATAACATAGCTTTTCAACGCTTTTCTGCGAGTGCTGTCTTCCCAGACAATGGCAGCAGCATCCCCGATTCCACAATCAGTGGACCATTCTAATGTATAATCTTTTCTGTACTTATAGCATAGGGTAGAGAATACTCGATTAACTCCGTAAAACTTGATAAGCTCTCTTCTGCCAAAATCAGTAGGATAAGGTTTTACTCCCAGATAGTCAAAACCAAGTTCGTCCATTGCATACAAGTTGCCGTACTCATGGCCCATTGAATGAGTCTGCAAGAAACCTTTAGAGACAACGTCTCTTAGGGTTTTATTAGACATATCGACCTGAGACTTGGCTCTACGTCTATCGTCCCTGTAAAGGGCTTCTATGACGTTATCACGAAGAAGTACTTTAAAACTGTACGCCATTTCTAAACACTGCGCTCCCTTATACGAAATATAAGGGAAGCCAGGTAACGCCTGATCTCTAATCATACGGTTAGATTCCATCACATCGTAAGACTTAGTAATATACGAGTTCTTCAACAATGTTTACCGTCTCCTTTTCTTTTTAGATTTAATAAATTCTTCAGCTAAAGAAGTTTCATCAAAATCGCTTTGCAAATCGCTAATATCCCACCTAATGTATCGTCTAGTCATTTCTAAAGTCGTATGTCCGAGCAAACGCTGCAACTTAAATAAATCTCCTCCACGCCTCAAATAATTAATAGCAAACGTGTGTCTGAAGGCGTAAGTGTGGATTAAGTTCCTGTCAATGCCGACTTCATCAGCTATCTTCTTTAACGCTTCTCCCAGGCCTCTCGTAGACAATCTATTACCTTCGTAATTGGGGAAAAGTATATTTCCTCCCCAGTCTCCCTTTATTTGCAGATATTTATACATTTCTCTTTGCGCTCCAGTCGCCAAAGGGAGGATTCGCAATTCCCTACTCTTAGAGACCTCTTCTCTAACAATTATATGCGAATCTTTACAGTCGTCAACATCTAATGCTAACATTTCTGAAGGTCTAATCCCAGTTCCAAGCATTAAAATCATGCACATATAGTTTCTCATGCCTAGAAATGTCCGTTTGTCTGTATGGTCTAAGAGCTTGTCCAAGGCAGGAACAGCGATATGCCTGCTGTTGTTGAATGACTCTTTTCTAAGAGTAAGTCCGTCCATCGGATTTTCAAACTCCTTATCGACTAACTTTTCTGAAATCGCCACATTGAAAAAAGCTTTAAGGTATCTTAGCTTTCCATTCACTGTTGTGTTGCTAAGATTTCTTTCATCCATCTGCTCAATGTAATGTTTTAGATGGTCTGCACTTACCTCCTCTACAAATTCTAAGTCCGGGTATTCTTCCTCTAAGAAATTTATAAATTCTGTAATGCGCTGCCTGTAGTCTCTTATCGTCCAATAAGATTTTTTCTCTAACTTTTTCGTCAATAAGACAAATTGTAGGGCTTCTTTTAACGTAGATTTTTTCTCCTTAAACACCAAAAACAGCCTCCTTTTTGTTACGCAGGACTAAGGTAAAGTCCTTCGGAACGTGAGACTGTAAAATCGCATAATATCAATGTTTTAGCCGGAATTATTCTACTTAGGATTTTAAGTCCTGTGCGTCTGCCTATTCCGCCACTCCGGCAGGACT
>NZ_QCZG01000073.1 GCF_003097615.1 Pueribacillus theae | reverse complement strand
TTCGTCCAGCACGACGAAAAGCGGCATAACCGCATTTCCTTTCTCATTGCTTACATCGACAACAAGGCTGTCCGCGACACCTTCAACCCCTTCGACTGCGCTGTAAATCTCACTCGTTCCTATTCTGATTCCGCCGCGGTTAATGGTCGAATCCGATCGTCCGTAAATTTGGCAGCTGCCGCTTGTCGTAATTTTAATCCAATCCCCATGTCTCCACACACCCGGATACATATCAAAATAGCTCTCATGGTAGCGCGAACCATCTTTATCATTCCAGAAAAAGAGCGGCATTGACGGCATCGGTTCTGTAACAACGAGCTCACCAACTTCATCAATGACAGCGTGCCCTTCTTCATCAAATGCCTCCACTTTCGCTCCCAACCCTCTACATTGGATGAGCCCGGTATAAACGGGAAGAATTGGAGATCCAAGTACAAATGCTGTACACACATCTGTCCCTCCGCTTGCTGAAGCAAGCCAGACTTCTGAGTTTACATTGTCGTACACCCATTTAAATCCTTCAGGCGGCAGCGGCGATCCTGTGGCCATGATGCTTTTTATTCGGCTTACGTCATATTTTTCTTTTGGCTTGATCCCTTTATTCATGCAGTTAAGCAGGTAGCTTGCGCTTGTCCCGAAGACCGTCATCCCTGTTTCTTCGGCAAATTCCCAAATGACATCAAGGGTCGGATAGCCCGGATTCCCGTCATAAAGCAAAATGGTTGAACCTGATAAAAGTGCCCCAACAACGACATTCCACATCATCCAGCCTGTCGTTGTAAACCAAAAAAACCGATCATCCTCTTTTAAATCACTGTGGAATATCCCTTTCTTTAAGTGTTCCAAAATGATTCCGCCCTGTCCTTGGACAATCGCTTTTGGAAGTCCTGTCGTTCCAGAGGAATAAAGAACCCAGAGCGGGTGGTCGAACGGAACTTGTTCATATGTAAGTGTTGCGTTCTGATGGCTTTTCGTAAAGTCATCCCAAAACTCAGCGTTTTTTAACGTGTTGATTGCTGGATTTTCTGTTAAGTAAGGAAGCAAAATCGTTTTTTCAAGTGATGGAATCGCATCTTGAATCTGTTTAACCGCTTCCATTCGGTTAAAATCTTTGCCGCTGTACCGGTAGCCATCAACCGCAATTAAAATTTTCGGTTCGATTTGTTTAAAGCGATCGACGACTGTCGGGCTGCCAAAATCCGGGGAACAGCTTGACCATGTGGCACCGATGCTTGCACACGCCAAAAAAGCAATTGCCGCTTCTGGAATATTCGGGATATAAGCAACGATTCTGTCTCCCGATTTAATGCCGGCTTCCTTTAGCCCCGCCGCAAACGAAGCAACTTGGTCGTATAGCTCTTGCCACGTCATTTCCTGAAGAGGGCGGATTTCCGATTTTGATAGGATGGCCGGTTGTTCAGGCCGTAAATTTCTGAAGACATGTTCCGTATAATTTAACTTCGCACCTTCAAACCATTTTGCGCCAGGCATATTGTGGCTTGAAAGTACTTTTGTATATGGAGTGGATGCTTTGATTTCTAAAAACTCCCATAGCGATTCCCAAAAGTCCTCAACTTCTGTAACAGACCAATTCCATAGTTCTTCATACGTTTCAAAACTTAATTGCTTATTTTCCTTCAACCAATTCATATAACGCACGATATTGGATTGGGATTTGAATTCTTCTGACGGTTCCCATAGCAATGTGCCTTCTTTGACAATTTCTGACATGATGATTGCCTCCTCTTTCATAAAATAAATCTTTTTCGTAAAATCACATGAGTCCAACTTTTCAAAAAAGACGTGTATCTGACTTCCGAACAAGGACGCGTCAGCGTCTTTGTTCCATATCTATTATAGAATAGTCTGTCGATTTTTACGATACGAATTATGAATTCTTCCACTGAAAACCATATTTAAATCTGATATCCTATGAATAAGAACTATTATTCAAAAGGTGATCGCATGCTAAATGAAGCAACTAGGCTATTAGAAAAACACTTTGGATACTCCTCCTTTCGCAAAGGGCAAGAAAAGATAATTGAGTGCATTACAAAAGGAAAAAATACGTTGGCCATGATGCCCACAGGCGGCGGGAAATCGATTTGTTATCAAATTCCAGCGTTGCTGTTTCCCGGTGTGACGCTTGTTATTTCACCACTAATTTCCTTGATGAAAGATCAAGTGGATTCCCTGAAATCCGCTGGCATTCCTTCAACTTACATAAATAGTACACTCACTTTATCTGAAGTTTCCAATCGCATCTCAAGCGCGCGAAAGGGCGAATACAAACTGATTTATATCGCACCTGAACGATTTGAATCTTCAAGCTTTGTATCACTTATCCAATCTCTTGTGATTTCATTGGTAGCCTTCGATGAAGCCCACTGTATTTCCCAATGGGGGCATGACTTTAGGCCAAGCTATCGTTCGATTGTCCCGATCCTTAGACAGTTGTCGCCCAAGCCGGTTTTCGTCGCTTTAACTGCAACAGCGACAAAAGAAGTGAGTGAAGAAATCCAATCCCTCCTTTCGATTTCTGAATCAAATACGATTGTGACCGGATTTGGAAGAAGTAATTTAACGTTCCAAGTGCTGAAAGGTGAAAATAAGCAGCAATTCCTTTTAAATTATATTAAACAACATCCTGAAGCTTCAGGGATTATTTATGCTTCAACTCGAAAGGAAACATACGAGCTTCACGCCTTTTTATTAAAAAATAACATCTCGGTTGGCAGGTACCATGCCGGGCTTTCCGAAGAAGAACGGGCTAACGTGCAAGAACAGTTTTTGTATGATGAAATTTCAATTATCGTGGCTACGAACGCGTTCGGCATGGGGATCGACAAATCAAACGTCCGATTCGTTATCCATTCCAATATGCCAAGAAACATTGAAGCCTATTACCAGGAAGCCGGAAGAGCCGGAAGAGATGGGGAACCAAGTGAATGCATTCTCCTTTTTTCACCGCGCGATATTCAATTACAAAAATTTTTAATTGAAGAATCATCAGCTGACGACAGCAGAAAAGCGAAAGAGTACCAAAAACTTCAATCCATGATCGATTACTGCCATACTGAACAATGCCTGCAGACATTTATCCTTGATTATTTTGGGGATTTCCACTCCGAGAATTGCGGTACGTGCGGAAATTGCAATGATGACCGTGAAACGATTGACGTTACCCTTGAAGCGCAGATGGTCTTTTCATGTATCAAACGGATGGATGAGCGTTTCGGGGCAACAATGGTAGCGCAAGTGCTGAAAGGATCGAAAAACAAGCGAATCCAACAATTTCAATTTTCTCGTCTATCAACCTACGGCCTTATGTCTTCGAAAACAGAAAAGGAAATTGTTGAATTGATTAACTATTTGACGGCTGAAGGCTATCTTGGATTAACCGAAGGGAAATATCCAGTCGTTTTCTTAAAAAAGAAAGCCTATTTTGTGTTAAAAGGTGAGACGAAAGTCCAAAAGAAATCAATGTACCAATCTTCATCGGCGATAACTGAGGACAATGAATTGTTTCAGAAATTGCGCCAGCTTCGTAAAAAAATTTCGTCAGAAGAACAAATCCCCCCTTATATCGTTTTCTCTGATGCTACGCTAAAAGAAATGAGCGTGAAAGTTCCACGTGACGAACGCGCCATGCTTACAATCAAAGGGGTTGGAGCCGCGAAATTCGAAAAATATGGGGAATTATTTTTGAACGAAATAAAAACGTATGCCACCGACAACCCTACTCGAGAAAATGCTCCGGCTACTCAACAAAAAGTGTATGAAACAAACACAGAAACACCCAGTCATCTTGAAACGTATCAGCTTTTTAAAGAAGGTTTCGATGTGAAAGAAATTTCCGCTAAACGCCAATTGGCGGAAACAACGATCCAAAGCCATTTGTTTCGAGCCGCCCAAGAAGGACATCCTATCGACTGGCAATCTTTTTTTACGCCAGATATCGAAAAATTAATTATGGAGACGAAGCAAACCATCGATTCCGAGAAATTAAAGCCACTTAAAGAAGCGTTGCCGGATTCCATTGATTATTTTACTATAAGGGCAGTTTTAATGAAAAATGAATCGCTGTCTTAATTTAAGGAGATCAGATGATGGCTGTAAGATTACTAACATTTGCTTTAACACTGATTTGGGGAGCGTCATGGATTTTAGCAAAAATCGGGCTTGATTATATGGGCCCGTTTACCTTTTCTTTGTTTCGCTTTGCTTCAGGAGTCATCGTTTTATTCCTAGTTTTATTTTTTATGAAGCGCCTTTCTATTAAACAAATCCCTCTTCGTGATTTGATGATATTAGGACTCATACAAACCGCCGCCGTTTTCTTATTTGTTGCATATGGGATGATGTTTGTCGATGCGGGAAAAACATCCGTATTGCTTTACACAATGCCGATTTGGAGCGGAATTTTGGCAGCCAAATTTTTAGATGAACAGCTGACAGGCGCAAATATTTTGGCAATGATTTTGGGAGCGGCAGGCTTGCTCCTTATCGTTGGTTTTGATTTAAATACACTAACCGATCGTTCCGTTATCATCGGCGATCTTTTTATCCTTATCGCATCGGTTTGTTGGGCGACAGCTAATATTTTTTACCAAAAAAAATTCAAGAAAGCGGATCGGCTGCAAGTGAATGCGTATCAAATGCTGTTTGGAACCATCGCCATGTTAATGGCTGCTTTAATGATGGAATGGGGCGAGCCAATCCAATGGACCGGCATGAGTATATTTGCCATTCTTTTCACAGGAATTGCCGCTTCAGCCATCAGCTTCTCAATTTGGTTTTATTTGCTTGACTCTGTAGATACCGCAACAGCGGCAATGTCTATTTTACTAGTGCCTATTTTCGGGCTGGTTTTTGGTGCGATATTTTTAGGCGAAAAATTAACAACGAATATTATTATCGGATCATCTTTAATTTTGATCGGTGTCGTACTCACCCAATTTTCCGGCATGTTTGTTTCAAAAAAGAAAAAAATGAAGAATTTTTCTTCACCAGAAAAGTTCTGAACGGACCGGGGTCACTTGCCCGGTTCCTCACCTTAATTGTTTTCTGAATATATGGTATAACGCCAATATTGCGCCATCATTTAATTTAAAATATCTCATGCTATAGAATCATATATTTCTTTTAAAATGCTAAAGGAGAAATTCCATGCATTTACGCCAACTGGAATATATTGATATGATTGTAAAACATGGGACAATGAGAGAAGCCGCACAGCAGCTTTTTGTGACAGAGCCAACAATCAGCCAGCAAGTTCGGGAATTTGAAAAGGAAATTGGCTTTCAAATTTTTGAACGTTCCGGCAGGAATATTAAACTGACAAAACAAGGAGAAAAAGTTCTCCCGACAATCCGGAATGTTCTTCTTTCGGTGAAAGATTTGGAGAACCATATTATCGAAATTAACGATCCATCAACAGGCCAGATTCAACTCGGGATTGGGCCCTTAACAGCAAGCCGCTACTTGCCAGAGTTGTTTCAAAAGTTTAATATACTTTACCCGAAGGTAAAGCTTAACGTCGTTCAAGGCGGTTTATTTGAATTAACGAGGCTATTAATCGACAACCAATTAGATGTCGTCGTCGCCCCTGTCAACCCCTCTACAAAGGAATTAATGGAACTCAATCATTTTGAGTGCATCACTTTATTCCATGATGAATACATTGCAATCGTTTCAAAAAACCATCCATTTTCGTCTAGAACAGAGATATCCATCCATGAAATATCAAATGAGCAGCTTATCCTGTACCGTACAGGTATCTTAAGGGAGTACATACTCTCTATTTTTGGAGAGGAATTTAAAGAAAATATTATCTTCTCAACCGATAATAATGAATCAACCCTTGCCTTAGTCCGCCTTGGGGTCGGAATTTCAATCATTCCAAAATTTTACACAGAATCATGGTCAGAAAAAGACAAAGAAGGCATCAGCTTTGTGACATTTCATGATATTGCCGTAAAATCAGATCCGTGCTGCTTCTACAGCAAAAAACGTTACGCTCCTCAATATTTAAAAAAATTCATTGAAATTTTAATCGAGATCACAAAGAAATAAGAGCAAAAAATTCCTCTTAGATGAAACCTAAGAGGAATGGTTGCATTTTTTCTATATTGTCGGGACAGGATCCCAAGCTGTAATAATCGTTTTTACCTTCCCTGTTTCCAAATCGTACATTCCCCGCTCGATTTCCCCGATGTTTCCTCCGTAAACATGGATTCCAATGCACGGTACATTTGAAGCACAAGAGACTTTGTGGACATCTTGATCAGACGTGCAGCAAACAGCGACATCCCCTTTTTTAACTGGCGCTCCATTACCTTTTTAGGCTGAGCATTCGTGGAAAACTCATAATGAATTTCATTTTCTTCCCCTTGCACAATGCCGATCACCCCCCATGTCCGATGATCGTGAATCGGGGTAGACTGTCCTACATCCCATACAGCCGAAGCGATCGAAAAACTATTATCCGGCGCTACATACAAAGGATATAACGTATATTTATCAGGATTCGGCTTTTTATACGCTTCAGGGATAATATCTTCATGCTTCAACAAGTCCCCCATATGTTCAGCCACTTTGCTTGTGATTGTTTTCTCTTCCGTTTCCATCTTGACAACTTTATCGATCTTTTCTACAAAACGTCGAAAATGCGGATCCATATTTTCTAAGTTGTTCATCTTCTCACCTCTCTAAAATCATTTAATGCTGCATACTAATTATGATATATTACTTTTGGAGTGAAGCCAATCCGCCATCACTTCATCGTTATGCTCGCCCAATTTTGGCGGATTCCTAGTAATCTCAAATTCATAGTTTGTCATTTTAATTGGGAAGCCAAAGTCTTTTATTGTTTGGCCGTTAGGCAATTCCAATTCGTTAATCAACCCCATGTCAGTAACGTGAGGGTCGTGTAAAATTTCTTCATATGAATTGATTGGAGCACAAGGTACACCATGAAAATCAAATTCCTCCAGCCATTCATCACAAATTCTTTTGGAAAATATCGGTTGCAGGATCCCTGCCAGTTCCCCTTGATTTTTCGCCCGTGACAATTGGGTCGTGAACCTTTCATCATTTACTAGGTCCGGGAATCCAACGACCCGGCAGACTGAGCTCCATAGCTTATCATTGCCTGCTGCAATGACAAATGGTTTGTCTTTCGCATAAAATCCCTGATATGGAGCATTTCTTGGGTGAGCGGAACCCAACCGTTTTGGTGATTTCCCAGTACCATAATATTCACTTACCTGCAATGCAGAGATGCCGAGCAAACTACCCAACATCGAGCAATCGATATGATTGCCTTTTTGTGTTTTTTCGATATTCGCTAATGAAGCCAAAATACTGTACGCCCCATAAAGCGCGGTCACAAAATCCCCAACTGGAACGCCGCTTTTTACCGGCGGGCCGTCTTCTTCCCCTGTCACACTCATTAAACCGCTAATCGCTTGAACTGTTACATCAAATGCGCCTTTTTGC
>NZ_QCZG01000072.1 GCF_003097615.1 Pueribacillus theae | reverse complement strand
GAGTTTATTATAACAGTGGGGGACTTTTCAATTACCATGGTGGCCCAGTTTTAGATTACTATAAACACTCTGTTTGCTGCTTTCTCGCTTTTGACAAAAATAAGGCTATCGTCTGCGTATCTGACAAAGCGCAGCCCTCTTGCTTCAAGTTCCTTATCCAACTCGTTCAACATGATGTTGCTTAGAAGGGGACTAAGGTTGCCTCCTTGTGGCGTTCCTATTGGCGTATCCTCATATTTTCCGCTAACCATCACACCGCTTACGAGGTATTTCCGTATAAGGGAAATCACATCTCCGTCTTTTATCGTGTGGGAGATAATTCTCATCAGCTTGTCGTGATGAACCGTATCGAAGAATCGTTCTAAGTCAATATCCACTAACCACTCATACCCATCGTTGATATATTCCAGCGCTTGAACAACTGCCATTTCACAACTTCTTCCCGGTCGGAAACCATAGCTGTATTCGCTGAATTGTTTTTCAAATATGAGGCTGAGTTTTTGATTGATTGCTTGTTGTACCACTCTGTCAACAACCGTTGGGATGCCCAGTTTGCGCATTTTTCCATTTTCTTTTGGAATCTCTACCCGCAATGCCGGCGCTGGTTGATATTTTCTTTTTCGGATTTGGTCCCGCAGTTCATCCTTGTGCTTCCTTAGGTATACTTTCAGTTCTTCTACGGTCACTCCGTCTACTCCACTTGCACCTTTATTGCGGTACACTCGCTTGTAAGCTTGATTCATGTTTTGATTGCTTAAGATTTCTTCTAAAAGCTCCACACTCGTTTCTTCCTTTCCTTTCACGTGACGAAAAGACACTTCTCTTTTGAGTATCCTTTGAGATACGCTCATACTTTCCTCATTAACACATTCTGAAGTTTATCTTTCGTGCATTCATGGTGTAGAAACACTATAAATTGTTCAGCCCTTCATGATTTCCATCACTACTATGGCTTCGGCTGACTTCTCACGATAAACCTTTTTCGACCAGCTTTCTTTATAGGGGACTCCTCAGCTGTCCGTGAGACCTCCCAGGGTAAGACAACTATCTTTCCTCTTTTACTCGCCTGATTTACTCTATAGGATTACGCACATCTTTTGGACTTTGGCTTGTTATGGAGCCTTATCCGCCCATAGAGCCTTGGTATCAGATTTCTGTTCGTCGAGCCAAGATTTTGATACACGCTTCCTTCAGCCCTTACCTCGCGATAAGCACCTTGCGCTTCTCTAGTGGTTAGTTGATGTGTACCCCCACAGTGGACTTTCACCACCTAGATAGTTGCCATGCCTGGCGCACATAAAAAAAGCCCGGATAAATCGGGCTATATTTTTCTTTCGTTGGCTACCACTCGAATGTTCCAACGCCATCATCAAAATGGGCTTTGATGTATTCCTGTTCTTCTTCCTTGCTTAATAATCCCTTCGCTTTCCCGACGTTCCCACGTTCCAGTTTCCATAGCTTATTATGTTGTTTATCCGCCCGGCTGAAATTCCCGACCTTCCAGTCGTTCAGTATTCCCATATAGAGATCGTAATGATCCAGGTCTTTTTTATGGTCTTCCACAACCTTAATCATTGTTTCAATGTTTTCTTTCGTCATCGCCACAGCACCCCATTTCTCGTCCGCTTTAATCTTTTGGTGTGTCATTTCATGGAGTGTGCGCATGATTGAGGATTCCGTCCAGATCCGATCGGCTTTTATTACCCCTTCCACCGGTTCTTTATCTTTATTTTGATTGCCATTATCCATGTCTTTATGCTCGTGCCCGGCGGTTTTTTCTACAGCAACCGGATCGCCCTTCTCTTCGGTCCCCGTTTCGTCACTAAACCAACTTAACCAACCAAACATATATAACATCGCCAACGCCACCAAGACTACAAGAACTATCGTTGTTAAAGTGAGTATCATATTCCCCGAACGCACGAAACCACTCCTAATCTTCATTAGTTGGAGTCCATCTTAAAATAACTAGCACCAAAAAGAAGAGGATTCACCCTCTCTCAATCATGAGAAATCCACCAAGGTTCTAGCCCATTTTTTATTCTTTCTGCATCAGATAAAGTAAGATAAGTCGCTCTTTCCTGTTTATAATTGCTTGGATTGACCTCTAACTCTAATTCGAATATCACATTTTCAGGCTGAATAATGCATCTTCATTTCCTTTTGCATATTCCTCTAAATAACGATTTGCGTCCTTGACTAGTTCCTTTTGGTGTTCTGAATCAGGTTCATGTTTTTCAGCCAACGAATAAACGTTGAATTGTTATGAAGTAAGATTATTTTTTAATTGGTTATCATAGTCACTGTCAAGGCCTTCTTGAAATTACCATAAACCGATGTGGTTTTGACCTTCAAAAACCCCTCCTAAATTTTAAATGCTAGTTTCATGTTAGGATAAAGCCATTGAAAATAAAAGGATTTTCCCAAATAATTTCTGAAAATTGCCTATTCGTTCAAAACAACTAGAGAAATAAGCAACAAACTAGGGGAACTAGTTTCTTTATGGTTTAAGGTGTTGTAGTATGGTAAAAAAATGGAAGGGATTAGCGGGTTATCAGGAGAAGATATTCTTTTAGAAAATGGTATAGCTGAATCAAAGGGATCCGGTTGTAAAGGGTGCGTTATTTTAACGGAAAATGATGTTGTGAATATAATGATTGAGCGGGATGGTAAATTCGAAAATATAAAATTAAATATAAATGATCTCCCACGTTGAAGTAGTTGAAATAAAAAACACTTTAGGAGGGTAGTGCCCCCTAAATGAGCAAGGCAAAAACTTCTGAAATCAACGTTTTCAAATTAAAACTGTATCAATCGCAATACTTTGAGATACATCAGGTGCATGAGGTCGCAGGTTCAAATCCTGTCATCCCGATCATTGAAAATAATATCAAAAGTCTGCTTCTCCCAACTAACGGGAAAGCCGACTTTTTTTATTATCTGGATAATCGGAAACCTCCCCGGGGCGCTGGCTTTTAAGATACAAAGACAACACTAATCCGGCAATTGAGAGTATGCCTGCCACAATGAAGGAGACATTAACCCCATGGATCAGCCCATTGACACCTTCACTTGGGGTTTCGTTCGTGGTCATTACGGTAACGAGAAGTGCTGTGCCGACAGCCCCTGCCACTTGGCGCATCGTGTTATTCATAGCAGAACCGTGCGGAATTGATTTCACTGGAAGCTGGTTAAGCCCGGCAGTAGTGACAGGCATCATCACCATGGCGATTGACAGCATTCTAACAGCGTTCACTGTAGCAATATAGGCAAAGCTCGTATCTTCGTTTAGTATCGTAAACAAAAAGGTCGTGATGACAAGCATGGAAAGGCCTGTAATCGACAGCCATCTCGCTCCGAATCTATCAAACAGCCTTCCGGTAATCGGGTTCATGAATCCCATGAGAAGCGCTCCTGGAAGCAGGGCCAAGCCAGATTCGAATGCGCTGAAACCGAGCATATTTTGCATGAAAAGAGGCATCATTACCGCAGTTCCAATCATCGACATGAAAACAATCATGCCGAGAGCAGTGGACAGGGCAAATACCTTATTCTTAAGAATGCGAAACTGCAAGATTGGATGTTCCATCTTTAATTGCCTGCGGATAAAGAAGAAAAGCGAAACTGCTCCTATGCCTATGGAAAGTAGCACGTGCATGCTCCCCCATCCGGTATCGCCTGCCATGCTAAAGCCATACAGCAACCCACCGAACCCGAATGTAGAAAGAATGATCGATAGGACATCCACCTTCGGAAAGGTTTGCTCTGTCACATTTTTAAGGATAAAATAGGCGACGATAATGTCTGCAATGGCGATAGGCAGCACGACGTAGAAAACACTTCTCCACGGAAACTGATCGACAAGCCAGCCAGAAAGGCTTGGGCCAATGGCAGGCGCAAAAGCGATAACGAGCCCGAACATTCCCATCGCCTGCCCACGCCGTTCAATCGGATAAATTAAAAAAAGAACCGTCTGCATGAGAGGCATCATAATGCCAGCGCCGGCGGCCTGTGCGATCCTGCCCACCATCAAAACAGAAAAACCTGGAGCTACCGCACAAATGAACGTACCGGCGGCAAACAAGCTCATCGCTGTCAAAAATAATCCCCTTGTCGAAAACCGTTCAATCAAAAAAGCCGTGATCGGGATCATAATCCCATTCACAAGCATAAAAACCGACTGCAGCCATTGGACTGTATTTTCGCTTAATCCTAAATCATGCATAATCGGGGGCAGGGCGGTACCTAGAAGCGTCTGGTTCAATATCGCAACAAAGGCACCTGAAATCAGTACAAGCATAAGCGGAATACGCTTAATATCCCCTGCCTCTTCAGATGCATTTTGATTATTCCCCATATGTATCCTTCTTTCTCTTTGTTCACTCACTGCTTTCTTGTTTTCATATTTCTTGATCTTACCATAGTAAAGAAATAAGAGAAAGCAAAAAGCATTTACAATCTTTCTAGTGGACCACCTGAACCAGTATACTACCTTTTCATTGTTTGAATAATCTATACTAGTATTTTTGTTCCAAATAGAAAACCCTTATTCAGCGCGAATAAGAGTTGTCTTTATATCACTAACTATCGTGCAAGAACGACTTCTTTACGTTTTACTGTTTTAAAGCCTTCTGCTATTTCATAAGAAGCTGGAGTCATTTCTTTCAATTCATCAAGTGTAATGTCATCCACCATTTCAACTAACCACAGCTTGCCTTCCCGAATCTTGAACACAGCATACTCAGTTACGATTGTGTCCACTCTTTCTTTCGCTGTCAGCGGATACGTACATTTCGGAAGAATTTTTGCCTCTCCTTTCGGAGTTAAGTGCATCGTGGCAACGATTACTTTCTTAGCTCCTACAACAAGGTCCATTGCTCCTCCGACGCCAAGTACGTCCTTTCCGGGAATGGCCCAGCTAGCGATATCGCCATTTTCAGCTACTTGCAACGCCCCGATTACTGTAGCGTCCAAGTGCCCGCCGCGCATCATAGCAAACGACAATGAACTATCAAAGAAAGAAGTATGCGGCAACACTGTAATTGGCGCTTTCCCTGCATCAATCAAGTCTGGATCGACATTTTCCGGTGAAGGCGACGGGCCAACACCAAGAACCCCATTCTCAGAGTGCAGTGTTACCTCTCCTTCCGGAAGATAATCTGCAACTAACGTAGGAATCCCAATTCCAAGGTTAACGACTCCCGTAGATAACTCCTGCGCCGCACGCCATGCAATGTAGCGTTTTACGGACTCTTTATTCACAGTCTGTACCCCCTTTATTTACGACAACATCCACGAATATAAATGGTGTTACAATCGCTTCTGGATCAAGTTCCCCGACCTCGACTACTTCGTCAACTTCAACAATCGTCAAATCAGCAGCCATCGCCATCATCGGATTGAAGTTTCTTCCAGCTTTACGATAGACCAGATTTCCTGCTTTATCCGCTTTATGCGCTTTAATTAAAGCGACATCCGCACGAAGAGAACGTTCCAACACATATTCTCTCCCATCAAACACACGGCTTTCTTTATCTTTGGCCAACTCTGTACCTGCAGAAGTAGGCGTGTAAAATGCCGGAATTCCAGCTCCACCTAAACGCAAAGCTTCAGAAAATGTGCCTTGAGGAATCAATTCAATCTCAATGCGGCCTTCACGATAAGCTTTCACAACTTCTCTGCTCGTTGTAAAGTAAGTGCCGATCGCTTTTTTAATACGATTTTGCATAAATAACTCATAAGCATTCGAGTTCTCAGTAATGTTGTTGCTTATAATCGTAAAGTTATCAATATCTGTGTAATCGATTACAGCCTGAAGCAAATAATCCGGCAAACCAGAAAGGCCAAATCCCCCTACCATCATTCTGGCAGCATCAGGAATTTTTGCTACTGCTTCTTTAGCAGATAAAAACTGGACATTTGTTTTGATTGTGCTATTTGTTTCTTGCAAGGCTTAAACCCCCAATATTTAATATCACGCATTAAAAACGTTTGAACAAAAACGATTCTTATATATTAGTATAATAAAATTAACGAAAAAACACTACAATATAAGCTAGAGACTTATTTTTAAAAACTTTCTTTATTTTACTTATTTATCCCAGCGCAACCCTCCGTAGGACCCAACTTCAAGATTTAGAAGATTTCGAAAAAGTCTAAGTGGGAAATAACCAAAACTAACACCTCGATAAGTCTTGTTTATCGAGACGACGAACGAAGTGAGTTAACAAGAATTATACTCTGTAAGTGCTAACCATCAGTGTGGGATGAACAAAACCCCCACTGGTGGATGTCTCAGTTTATGATTAAGTCAATGTCCCCCGCCTATTTAAATTGCTTCAACAATTTTTAATCGTAGCTGACGCCGGGATAAAAATATCCGTGATGCTTACTAAAGACTGTTTTGTTCTTTAACTACGCTCTTATTTGAAAGGATAATAGCGATCAATGCCCCGAATGACAAATTGAGGATCGTATTAATAACAGCAGGAACTGCCGCCAAAAAACTAATGTAATCCATAGCAAGAATGGCTGCAAGCGCTGTATTGCACAGCCCTGTCTCGTATAAAATCGCGCGAGCATCCGCCTCATTAAACTTCATCACTTTCGCCATTCCATACCCGAGAAACATCGGAACGAGAATTTGCAGCATCGTAATGATGATGAGAAGCGGCAGCAAGGAGAGATTGTCTTCAAGCAATGGCTGCGACCCAGATACGACAGACAACACTATCAGAATTAACGTCGTTGATGAAAAGAAACGTACGGATGGCTGTAAAATTTCCACGAACCGGCTCATTTTCAGTTGAATAACAAGCCCTAATAAGATCGGCAATAAAACGATCAACAGCATCTTCGCAATCAATGGCAAAAAAGCAATCGGAATAAGATGCCCTACCGTTGTTTCCAGAAGAATCGGCGTCACTACAGGGCTAATAAATGTATCAACAACAGACATCGTTATACTAAGAAGGACTGTTCCATTCGCCATAAATGTGTACAAGCTTGCCGCAGTGGCACTAGGTACGCTTCCAGCCAAAATAAAACCTGTCAATAAATCAGGAGAATGGGATAAAAAGGTAAAGCCCAGCCCCACTGAAATAAGTACAGTAACCGTCCATTTAAACGCAACGCCAAAAAAGACTAGCTTCGGTTGTTTGAGCACATATCGAAAGCTTGACGGTGGAATCGTCAGGCCCATTAAGAATAATATTAATGCCAGCATAAAGCCTGTCCAGCCTGTCAATGGTTCAAAAGATTTAGGTATAAAATAGGCAATAATCGCAAAAACAACAATCCAAAGCGGGAGAAATTTTGTAACTGCATTGTTAATTAGTGATAGTACTTTCATTTGCTAATCTCCCTAATGAAGTCTTCACAATTCATACTAACATAACAAAACAAAAAAAAGTTAGAGGCATTATCTCTAACCGTGTTTTTGTTCTTCTATTTTCACATAAATATGTCTACTTATGATTGGATTCGCTGCTTCAAATTATTAATTTCCGCGTCATGCTTTCCCGTCTTTTCACTTAAAAAATTAATAGACGGTGCGGAAAAAGTTGTGTAAATAAGTTTCAAATCAATCCTCCTTGGCAAGAATTAGGATAAT
>NZ_QCZG01000071.1 GCF_003097615.1 Pueribacillus theae | reverse complement strand
GCTGGCCAGTAACAAAGGCTTTCAGCCGTAGAGCAAACCACCCGTTCACACGGGTGGTTTTGATTTAATTTATGATTCTCTACTTATATTATACCCAATTTCTTCTTATTGAAACAAGTCTAAATACTCGCCATATCCTTCTTTTTCCAGGTCTTCTTTTGGAATGAATCGTAGAGAGGCAGAATTGATGCAATAACGGAGTCCGCCTTTATCAACGGGACCGTCAGGAAACACATGGCCGAGATGGGAATTCGCTTTTTGGCTTCTTACTTCAATTCGATGCATTCCGTGGCTGAAGTCTTCTTTTTCATAGACCTCTTCTTTTTTTAGTGGCTTTGTAAAGCTGGGCCAGCCGCAGCCAGCATCATATTGATCTTTTGAGGAGAAAAGCGGTTCGCCTGAAACGATGTCTACATAAATGCCCTCTCTCGTATTATCCCAATATTCATTGCGGAATGGCGGTTCAGTCGCGTCATTTTGCGTTACTTCATATTGCATTTTCGTTAGTCGTTTTTTTAATTCATTTTTATGGTGTGCTTCGCTCATTTATTACACTCCTTTGATTTTTTTACGTATTCGGACCATCGTTTGGAAGACAATTTAAACTACGGTCAGGCATTCAAACCGTTTCTGCAAAAGAAGTCCAGTTTTTAAAAAAGTTTACCGATTTTATTGAATAAAATCAAATGATACTCAAAACATTACATATTACAGTTCAATTTCCTGAATATTCATGCTACATTATTAACTAATAAAGGAGGTTATAATCCATGTCACTAACTGCTTGGACAACAACTTTTTCTTCTGATGCCACTCATATTATTTTTGCACAGTTTGGGATACAAGTAAAAGAAAAAAATCAATCTCTTCAATACGTTAAAACGATTACAGAAAGTTTTCAGCTTCCAAACGGGCCTAATCACTTCGATCTTTCAGTTTTCGTAGATTCAGAATCATATCACAATCATTTGTTTATGGCTTATTGGAAAAATCCCCAAAATTACCAAGCTTGGCTTAATCACCCTCACGTTCAAAAATGGTGTTCAGGAAACCTTATTGACAAACATAGCGAGGTCGGCTTTTTTAGTGAAGTTGCAACCATTCCAATAACCCATTTTGAAACAATCCACTCTAGAAACAACAATGATAGCGGTGTAACAAATTTTACATCGCTTGAAGAGACGAAGACTCATGCATACTGGGGCTCGATGCGAGATCGTATACCTGTATCAGCTAGCAGCGATTTGAAAGGCGAGTATGGAAACAAACTTATATTGAAAGAGAAAGAAACTTTCGGAAAACGGATAAAAGTCATGGCGCCTAATAATCTTTGTTTGATTAGAACCGCCCAAGATTGGTCACATTGTAGTGAAGAACAGAAGAAAACCTATCTAAATTTAATCCAGCCGGCACTGAATAAGGCACATCGTTTTTTAGAAAATCATCCAGACGATACCGGTTGCATTAGTGCGAGGTTAATACAAGAGATTGATTCGGACGGAAAACGACTAGAAAAAACGAGTGTCATTGGTTATTTTCAATCGCTTTACCATTTAGAACGGTGGACCCATGAACACGCAACCCATAAAGCCCTGTTTGGAACCTTTGCTGAAATGTTAAAAAGGCATAATTTTAATGTTGATCTCTCTTTATGGCATGAAGTCTCTGTATTGCAATCCAAGGACTTAGAGTTGGAGTATGTTAACTGCCACCCAAAGACTGGTTTTCTTCCTTTCTTTGAGACAAATGAAGTTAGTATCGTCTATTAATGTAATGGAGGAATTTTGTGAAAAAAATTTCTCTTGGCTGAACCCCCAAACCGACCCTCCAAAGAGAAGGAATGCTGTAACAGGAATTAAATGTTTGCGCGAAAACGAAATATAAACAGTCTAATAAAGGCCAACCATTAAAGAACTGTTCTATCCTATTTTTCGATTGTTCGAGTTTTTAGTCCAAAAGTGTCTGCGAGCAATTCATATGAACGAAGCCTGTGTTCAAATTGATGTGTCGTTGTGACTGCGATAATCTCGTCAGTATCGTATGCAGCCGCAAGCGATTCAATTTTTTCTTTTACAGTTTTTGGGCTTCCGACAATCATTCGTTTTCGGTTTTCTTGTATAAAAGCCCTTTCGTAAGAATTATACTCGTAAGATTGTGCCATTTCAATCGTTGGGGTGCCTCCTGAGCGTTGGCCGTTTGCGGCGAAGAGGAGTGATAAATCAAGGCTGGATGCAATTAAGTCAGCCTTTTCATCGGTTTCTGCACAATAAACAAAAATCGCAACACTTGTTTTTGGCTTGTCTAATAAAATCGATGGCTTGAAATGCTGTTTGTACGCCCGTACCGCCTCTACTCCACCGTCACCGTTAATAAACTGGGCAAACGAAAATGCGGTTCCCTTATGCGCTGCGATGGAGGCACTTCCGTTCGTTGAGCCAAGAAGCCACATTTCAGGAACAGTGTCAATGAGGGGAGTGGCTTTTAGACCTGGGAAACGGTGGTCCTCCGGCACAGTATCTGTTATGTATGCCATCAGATCGTCAATTTGCTTCGGATAATCCGCACGTTGCAATCTTCCTTCCTGCAGGGCCAATGTTGCTCTTGGCATGCCGCCAGGCGCTCTCCCAACGCCAAGATCAATCCGGTTTGGATATAGTGCTTCAAGCATACGAAAGTTTTCAGCGACTTTATATGCACTGTAATGGGGGAGCATGACACCGCCGGAGCCGACACGGATATTTTTCGTCATGGCAGCGAGGTGGGCAATCAATACTTCAGGTGTGGAACCAGCGAGTGATCTGGCATCATGGTGTTCAGATACCCAAAAGCGTTTATAGCCTAAATTTTCAGCTGCCTGCGCAAGTTTTACCGTACGCTGCAACGCTTCTTTTGCATTTGAACCTTGTGCGACAGGGGATTGATCGAGAATGCTAAGTGTAACCATTCTCTTGTCACCTTCCTTTATTTTTCTTATTGCTTACCTCAATTCCTAAACCAACCGCTATTCCGACTGCAATTCCAATTACAATATTATCAAGGGCAAGTCCTAATGCAACGCGTAAGTTTTATTATTCTTTTTCATTTTGAATCCTTTCTTTTATTTTAAATAGCTGTTCGAGTAAGATGCAAACGACAGTACCGAGAATAAGTCCATTATTTGCAAGCAGCATGACAACATTCGGCAAATGTGTGATCGCGGCCGAAGGGATGAAAAGGCATCCGATGCCAACCATAAGCGACAACGAGATAATAAACAATTCCCGTTCTGTCAATTCCAAAGAATGGTATTCTTTTATTCCAAGAGAAGCTAAGCTTGCAATCGTAATAAAAATGACGGCATATCCAACAGGTGACGGGATGTTAGCTGCAATTGATGTAAAAGCAGGAAAGAAGCTGATTATGATAATCAATGCGTTGGCTAATATAAATGGCAATTTCTCCACAGTTCGTGTTGTCAACAAAAACCCGGCGGTTGCCGAGAGGGGAACTGGACCAACTGCACCAAACAAGCCACTCAATCCCTGGTTGATTCCTGCCCAGAAGCTGGAACGGTTAAAATTTTGAATTGATGTTGCACCCGTTTGATTTCGAATGACATTCTCAATAACCGAAACGCTGGCAATTAAATTTGTGAGTAGAAGCATTGTCGTTATCGCAGCGGTTATCACTGTACCGGCCGTGAAATCGGGAATGCCGAATGCGAATATCTTTGGAAGTGCAAGGACGCCGGAATGTTTTTCTAGCGGCTTTGTCAAACCTAGCAAATAAAACAAAAGCCATCCAATGCCTAAGCTCATTAAAATGGAATAGCTTCGTATAAAGGAATAGCGGCTTCTTGAAAGCAAGATTGTTGTAACTAATATTATGATGGCAGGTATCGCAATCTTTGGCTCAACGGAATCTGTTAAATAGCCAACACCAATTACGCCTTTTACAAATGACCCGCCAAGCTGTGCGACGAGCAAAATTAAAAAAGTGCCGGTCACAAGAGGGGTAAATAGTCTTTTAATTTTATCGACCCCCCGAAAAAGCCCGATCAGTATAAAGAGAATTCCGCTTATAAGCATTGTCGCCTCAAGCTGCCTGAGGGCAGCAACCTCTGTAAGTGCCCCTGAAGAAGCCAAACCGGCGTATACAATAAAAATTCCCCACCAAAGTCCGGCAGGCCCCTCGGCGACTGGCAGGTGATGTCCAAATAAAACTTGCAATAGGGCGGCACAGCCCAGAACAAAAAGTGTCCGCTGCAGGAAAGCGGCAATTTCAATTGTAGACAATCCAAATTCTACACCGATTACAATGGGAGCAACAATTGAACCGACTAATATGAAGGCGGCCCATTGCAAGGAAGATAAAAAGATTTTCAATCGAGCCCCTCCTTTACAAAAATGATTAAAAATAGTTTAACACACACTACCATTCAATGGCATTAAATGAAAAAAGCGGCAGCAAATGCTGACGCTTTTCTCTTCGAGCCTTTACGCATGATTATGTCCATATAAAATAACGCGTGCAATGCCGATAAAGTATTCTGATTCTCTAATGATATGATCGAGGATCGTTTTGGCTGTCAGATTATCTTTAGCCACTGAACTATGAACTTTAATTTGACGTAACAGCTCAATAAATTGCATACTCTCCTGTAAGCAAAATGTTACAAGTTGGTTCACCTGCTGCTGGAGTTCTGCATAAACATATTGGCTGCGATTTACCGTTTCTACATAGCTCACGACTTTTTGATGAGTTACCGACAGGGCTTGCTCCCATTCTTTCAGTACATCGACATATTTTTTCTCTAAATTTGGAAGAGCCTCTCGAATGACAACGGTATGCTCTTCTTCCTGCATTTTCCAGAACTCAGCCTCATCCAAAACACGCAGTGGCATTTGTTGGCCATAATAATATTGCATGCCCATCCTCCCTTATTTCAGAAAAATACTCTCCTCTAACTATATGGGGAAATGAGAAACAAATTCATTCTGTTTTCCTATGATAACGATTAGAAATCTGTAATTGATTATGGTGTATCATGGCTTCTATAATCGATATATGATGTGAAATGAATTTTAAAGGAGTTGGGTGTAATGACAAAAGCAGTTTTTTATCACGCCGGTTGCCCAGTTTGCGTAGATGCTGAACAAGTCGTGCTTAGATATCTTGATAAGTCAAAAGTCAATACAGAAATCGTACATCTCGGTAACGATCGAAATCGTATCGAAGAAGCGAAGAAAGCCGGTATTCAGTCAGTTCCTGCCTTGGTGATTGACGGAAACGTATACCATATTAATTATGGAGCAAGTCTTGAAGATGTAAAAAAAGGATAATGAAAAAGAAGGAGGTGCTGGTGCCTCCTTACTTGTTTTTTGTTTATCTTTTGTTTATCTATGTAGACGAATGAAGATGGACAAGAATGAAACTTATCACTGGAAAGAAGGGCTGTCAATAGATATGGTTTCTATCGCGCTTGAGATGCATGAATCAAAACGTTCATTTTTGACAGTATTGATCAATTGTTCCAAAAACACACGGCTGGCCGCACACAAATATTTGTTCTTCCGATAAACGATCCCAATTTGCGTAGTGAGTACCGGGTTTTGAATGGGGATGATACGAATTTGCTTATTATCGAGATAATTAAGATAAGCTTCAGATAGAATCGTAACACCAACGCCATTGCTAACCATATTGATAATCGATTCTATCGTCGTCATTTCAATCACCGGTTTAGGTGCGAATTCAAACGATCGACACTTTTCATTAACCAGTTGCCGAATAAAGTATGTACTCGGCAATAGAACAGATGGAACTTCTTTTAAAATATCAAGGGTCACAAAAGGTTCCTTGGCCACTGGATGATCTGCTGGAGCTGCAAGGGCAAGATTTTCGTTATAGAGCGGGATTGTCTCCAGATCATCGTGTTCCATCGGTAAAAATACAACACCCAAATCAAGTTCGTTTTGCAGAAGCCCATCGTAAATATCCCCTGTCCTCAGACCGAGTACAGATAACTCGATATTTGGATAACTGCGGTGGAACCTGATTACCGTTGGTGGAAGCAAGTAATTGACAACCGTCAGAAGCGCGCCGATTTTCAATGTGCCTCTTTCTAATCCCTGTAGTTCGCTAATCGCAGCACGTGCCTGTGAGAGTTCATGAAATACATTGTAGCCATGCTGCAGCAACGTTCTCCCCGCTTCGGTAATCACCGTTTTTTTGCCGATTCGATCAAATAAGGGGGTGCCGATTTCGTGTTCGAGCAAACGAATTTGCTGGCTTAATGAGGGTTGGGCGATGCCAAGTTTCTCGGCGGCGCGGGTAAAATGCAGTTCACGGCAAAGCACAATAAAGTATTCCAATTGCTTCAATTCCATCGGACTTCCTCCATTCCGTAGAATAATAGGTTATTTCTATCATTATAAACCTAATCATTAGATTTATAGATAAAAAATCAATTATAGATGTAAAAAATGGAAATTGAACATATAAACAAATGTGGATAGGATAGGGAGGAGAATTCTGTCTAATCCTCTTTCGCACTCATTCCCGATTGTCTGATATTTAAAAGTAGGTGTAGGTAATGAATATTGGTTTGGCTTTATTGCCGGTTATCGTGATTTTTATTTTACTTTTCATCTTGAAACAAAGTTCGGTAACCGCTGGATTAATGTCCTATATTATTGCGGTTGCTGTTGCATTTTTTACCCCCGGTTTTTCACTGGGGGTCACATCTCTTTTTCATGCGACCGTAGAAGGGCTGCTTTTGACTTTTATCGTTGCGTATGTGCTTTTATTCGGAATTTGGCTTTTTCATCTGATGAATGAAGCAGGATTAATCCAAACCATTGCTTCCCATATCTCTGTTTCCACGAAGGATCCTGCAAGACAGGCGCTTATTCTTGTGATTGCGTTTTCGCCATTGGTCGAATCCGTTAGTGGTTTCGGGATCGCTGTCATCGTTATCGCGCCGATTTTGATTGCATTGGGATTTGACCGTTTCAAAGCGGCTGTCTTATCGCTCGTAAGTTTGACAGTTGTTCCATGGGGAGCCTTGTCAACAGGGACGGTCATCGGAGCAAATCTTACGAATCTATCGCTGCATTCTCTAGGTGCAGGCACTGCCTTATTGAGCATGCCAATTTTTTTATACTTTACAATTGTTACGGTTTATCTTGTCGGCGGATGTAAGGAAATTAAGAAAAAATGGCTTGAAATTCTTTTAGTATCTGGAGCACTTTTTGGTGCCACTTGGTTTTTTAGCGCCTATGTCAGTGTTGAACTTGCAGGAGTTTTTGCTTCGCTCGCTGCCCTTTCGATCGAAATGCTCTTTATCCGCTTCGGCGAAAAAATAGAAACGGAAGTGGCTGCTTCCGTCGATAAAAAGGACAGCCTTATGAAAGCGTTAAGCCCGTATATCGTTTTAACTGGAATGCTTTTTCTTTCAAGATTAGTTCCTGTTTTTGAAAATTGGTTGAATACGCATGCTGTTTTTGAATGGGAGGCATATGATTTCCGGTTGCCAATGCTTTATTCACCAGGCTTCTTCTTATTGATTACGTGTCTATTCGCCATTATTTTCTTTAATATACGTTTTCAAACAGTAAAAAAATCATTCAAAGGAACGGTAAAACAATGGGTGCCTGTCAATCTATCGATGTTGGGCTTTGTCGCCATGGCAGAAGTCATGTCAAGCTCAGGGATGACGACTTTGCTTGCTGAAGCAGGAGCAGAAAAGCTTGGAGCCGCTTTTGTTCTGCTTTCACCCATTATTGGTGGAATTGGCGGTTTTTTAACAGGAAGCAACACAGGCTCCAATGCGATGTTTATTAAACTGCAAGTTCAAACCGCAAATTATTTAGGTGTATCACCGGAATGGTTAGCGAACAGCCAAAATGCAAGTTCGGGGCATATGACGATGGCTTCCCCATCCCGTGTATTGCTTGGGGCTTCTGTAAGTGGGATCAAGTCTGAAGAAAACAAGATTCTGAAGAAAATGGCTGCCATCGCTTCGATGGCATTATTGATGATTCTTGTAGAAATGTGGCTGATTCATTTTTAGAAAAAGAACTTTGTCGCAAATTGTTCAAAAAATGTTCACGATTTACTTGTTTACGTTTCAAAAAGTTTGTTAATATTAGTTCTAAGTTATTCAAAAGAACATACGATGAAGGACAATAGTAGCTGCTTCCCTCTTCAAGTTGAGGTTCAACAATTTAGCGATCCAGGGATGGTGGGAGCCTGGAGAACGGATCAGCGAAACGGCAGTCCCGAGTTATGGAATGAGTCTTAAAGTGGATGCATAAGATATGCATCAATTAGGGTGGAACCGCGGGTTAACCTCTCGTCCCTAGGCAGCGGGCCTAGTGGCGGGAGGTTTATTTAATTTCTGGGAGGACATGAATGATGAATAATCAAGGAAAAGTCGATGAGTGTCCAAAATGCGGGAGCCGCGAGCTTGGACAAGGAAGGCATTCAGGCTACAGTGCAATGACTCCGGTTGGCGGCATCTTAGGTTCGAATATCATGTATACGATCTGCAGCAAATGCGGTTATATTATTGAGGGTTACGTGACAAATCCGAAAAGATTTAAAAAGCGTTAATACATACATTATCAATAATAGCAAAAATGAGGCAAGTTCAAAGGAGGATAAGTCTGAAATAACTCCTACGGGCAACCACTGAAAAAGAGGGCATAGGAAAACAAGCCATCTATTAA
>NZ_QCZG01000070.1 GCF_003097615.1 Pueribacillus theae | reverse complement strand
CATATGTGGATAATTATAAATTCCCTATAAAACAGCAAAGTTTCAAAATTTACTCCTCAGAGCTGTACTTCCTTTTTCACGCTTGGCAGTTTTGCATATAAGATTTACAATAATTTTAATATCTGTCCAGGTATTTTAACCAATCAAGCCATGATGAACTTATTGTTTTATTTGATACTATTTTTAGGACTTTGCACGATGGGCTTTAACTGAAATTGATGTTTCAACATTAGCAAGGAAGAAAAAAAATCTAAAAAAGCAGGGGCTATTAAACCCCTACCTCTGAATGCTTTTTCATTTCTTGGCCGATATGTGCTGCAAGGTCAACGACACGGCAGGAATATCCCCATTCGTTATCATACCAAGCAAGAATTTTGATTTTGTTATCGCCCATGACCATTGTAGAAAGCCCATCAATAATGGATGAATTTTCGTTTCCGTTAAAATCGGTTGAAACGAGCGGTTCATCCGTGTAGCCGAGAATACCGTGCAGCTCTCCTTCAGAAGCATCTTTCAACACACGGTTCACTGACTCTACTGTCACAGGTGTTTTGACATCAACAACAAGGTCAACGAGAGAAACGTTCGGTGTAGGTACACGAAGTGCCATCCCGTTCATTTTCCCTTCAAGCTGGGGCAATACTTTTGACAGCGCTTTGGCTGCACCTGTTGAAGTCGGAATGATCGACATGGCGCAAGCTCTGGCTCGGCGCAAATCCTTATGCGGGTTGTCAATATTTTTCTGATCGTTCGTATAAGAGTGGACCGTTGTCATAAGGCCGCTTTCAATGCCAAATGCATCATCAATGGCTTTCGCGACCGGTGCCAAGCAGTTCGTCGTACAAGAAGCATTCGAAATGATATTGTGTTTATCATCTTTATATGCTTCCTCGTTAACTCCCATTACGATCGTGATATCTTCATCTTTGCCAGGGGCAGTAATTAGAACTTTTTTCGCTCCCGCTTCAATATGGTATCCAGCTGTTTCCTTCGACTTGAATTTGCCTGTCGCTTCAATAACGATGTCAATGCCTAACTCTTTCCAAGGAAGTTGTTTTGGATCACGGTTGCTTAAAAGTTTAACTTGTTTCCCATTTATAATTAACATGTTCTCTCCAGCTTCCACATCACCTTCAAACGTGCCATGCACACTGTCATACTTAATCAAATGTGCAAGGGTTTCGGCTGGATAGCTCGCGTTCACAGCAACAACTTCAAGATCATCGCGAGTAATCGCTTTTCGAAAGACCATTCTCCCAATTCTTCCGAAGCCATTAATAGCTATTTTTGTTTTCATAAAGATGCCCCTTCCGCGAAATATGCTATACTCATTTTACCAATAGTATAACATATAATATACAAAATGGAACAATTAATTTACGCCCCATTTTTCTAAAATGGTGAGAAGTTGTTCTTTTGTTTCTTCGATTGTTCCGTCATTGTAAATCACTGCATCGGAAAGCGGAATTTTATCCTTTATAGGCATTTGAGACTGGATTCGATTGGCTGCGTCCTCTTCCCCCATTTGATCCCTTTCCACGAGACGTTTGAACTGTACATCTTCCGAAACAGCAACGAGAAGAATTTTATCAAATGACTTCTTGTCCCTGCCTTCAAAAAGAAGCGGAATATCGAGCACGACGGTTTGATGGCCTTTCGCAAGATAATCATTCTTCTCTTCATCCATTTTTTCACGAACGGCAGGGTGAATGATATTATTTAAGGCAAGCCTTTCTTTTTCATTTTTAAAAACAATGGAACCAAGTTTTTTGCGATTCAGAGTGCCATCTGGAAAAAGAACTGATTTACCAAAATGAGCAATAATTTGACGGTATGCTTCTTCACCTGGTTCAACGACTTTTCTTGCAATCATATCTGCGTCGACTACAGGAATGCCCAGTTCTTCGAACATGCCTGCAACCGTGCTTTTTCCGCTTGCAATCCCCCCAGTTAACCCAATAATCATAGTATCCCCTCCATTACGTTTTTATTTATTATGTAGACCGTACTTCCTGTACGGCTAAAATTTGAAAATGCCTAGAACGATTAAAAGAACGCCCGGTATGAGAGAAAACCGTTCCATCCATTTGATTTTTGATAATATGAGGCCACATTTCATGCCGCTTAGAACAAAAATTGAGCTCATGCAAGCGATTGAAATGGCCAAAAATAAAGGAGAATAGCCAAGCAAAGCGGCACTAATGCCGGCTCCAAATGCATCCATTGATAACGCCAAGCCAAGGATTAATGCTTCAATTCCCGTGATTGTTCCTGATTCATCAAAATCTGCAACCATCGGTTTTTCCAACACTTGAATGACAATGCCCAATGATTTTATTTCAAAATTTACGATCATTTGGTTGTTTTTTGACTTTTTCCCATTTGGATGTTTCAATCGGTAGATCATCCAAGCGCCAATTAAAATTAAAATTACGCCTCCAAGGCTTTCAGCGAGATGTGGGGAAATCCATCCGCCGATGATTGATCCGATTCCCATTGCCGACAGCAATACAAGCGCTGAACATGATGCAATAATCATCAGCGAGCGAAACGGGATTTTCATTTTTCTTAAGCCGTATGTGAAGCCAACGCCAAATCCATCCAAACTGACAGCGATAGCTAAAAGCAAAAGTGCCAACCAATCTGCCACGACTCTTTACCCCTTCCTATATTGGGCTAACATAGTATATGGAAGGAGTAAGAAAAACGATAATCGATTTTAAGTCATCCGAAAACGATTCGTCATTTACGGACTTTTTGGCAAGTTGGGCAAAAGTGTGTCCCTCGTTGGGCAACAACCATTTTTTCGATTTCCCCGCCGCATTTCGGACAAGCTTGGCCCTTTTTTCCGTAAACGAAATGGTTAAATTGAAATTTCCCGATTTCGCCTTGGCTATTCACGTAAGAACGGACAGTGCTTCCTCCTTGTTCCACCGCTTCAGTTAACGTTAGAACAATTTCTCTGTGCAGCCTTCCGATATCGGAGTCATTTAAGTTGATCCCGATTTGCTGCGGATGGATGCCTGCCCGGAACAGCACTTCATCCACATAGATATTGCCTAAACCAACTACGACAGACTGGTCAAGCAAAATGGACTTGATGTTTCGGGTTGTCTGACCGAACGCTGTTTTGAGCACTTCAGGCGTAAAATCGCTCGATAAAGGCTCTACTCCTAAATTGGAGAGCGGCGGATTTTGTTCTTCCAACCCTTTCATAAATAAATGCATCGTTCCAAACTTTCTTACATCCTGATATCTGAGTTCGCTTCCATCTGTAAATGAAAAAATGATATGAGTATGCTTATCATACGGTTCATCGCCTTGATCCAATGTGTAGCGGCCTTCCATTCTTAAATGGGAAACAAGCACATCATCGTCTAAAATGAATTTGAGGAATTTACCTCTGCGTTCAATGGCATGTACCGTTTGGCCCATACATTTCGTTTGAAATTCTAACGCGTCTGAAGGCAATTTAATGATTTTTCCCCAGCGAATCTTTACTTGGTTAATCTTTTTCCCAATCACAAGACGTTCAAGGGTTTTACGGATTGTTTCAACTTCAGGCAATTCTGGCATGATTTCTCCCCATCTCTATTAATTCCATTATTTCGCATCGTACCACGTAGCGCCATAAGAGTAATCGACTTTAAGCGGCACATCCAATTCCACAGCCTGCTCCATAACTTCTGGGACAATTTGCTTTAATTTATCAATTTCATGTTCTGGCGCTTCGAATATTAGCTCATCATGAACTTGAAGAAGCATATTTGTCTCAAGTTTTTCTGATTGCAAGCGGTTATTCATTTCAATCATCGCTTTTTTAATAATATCTGCAGCACTGCCCTGAATCGGTGTGTTCATTGCTGTCCGTTCCGCAAAGCTTCTTAAATTATAATTTCGGCTCTTGATTTCAGGCAAATATCTTCTTCTATGAAGCAATGTCGTGACAAAGCCATCGCTTTTTGCTTTTTGAACAATTTCGTCCATATATCTTTTTACGCCCGGGAAGCTTTTTAAGTAACGATCGATAAATTCGCCAGCTTCTTTTCTTGTAATGCTTAAGCTTTGGGACAGCCCGTAGTCGCTAATTCCATATACAATTCCGAAATTGACCGCTTTTGCATGGCGCCTCATAAGCGGAGTGACTTCTTCTTTTGCTACATGGAAGACGTCCATCGCTGTTTTTGTATGAATATCCATATCTTCTTTGAAAGCCTGGATTAGTTTTTCATCTTGGGCGATATGGGCAAGTACCCGCAATTCAATTTGAGAATAATCAGCCGCAAAGATAACCCAGCCTTTTTTAGATGGAATAAAGGCTTGCCGTATTTTTCTTCCTTCTTCCAAACGAATTGGGATGTTTTGAAGGTTGGGATCTATCGAACTGAGCCGGCCGGTTTGTGTTAACACTTGATTAAAGCGCGTATGAATTTTTCCTGTGTTGTTATTTACAACTTTCAATAGCCCTTCAATGTACGTTGAATAAAGTTTGCCAAGCTGCCTATACAGTAAAATTTTCGGAATGATTTCGTGTTGGTTTTGCAGCTTTTCCAACACATCTGCAGAAGTTGAGTAACCTGTCTTTGTTTTTTTGATGACCGGGAGATTCAGTTTATCGAATAAGACTTCCCCAAGCTGTTTCGGGGAATTTAAATTAAATTTGACACCTGCTTCTTCGTATACCTCTTGTTCGATTGTTTTTAATCGTTCATCAAGTTCTTTCCCCATATTTTTTAACCGATCAATGTCTACTTTTATCCCTTGAAGCTCCATTTGAGCGAGTACATTTGAAAGAGGCATTTCAAGTTGATCAAAAAGGGAGTATTGTTCATTTTTTTCAAGTTTATCGGTTAATATATCCTTTAATTCATAGACTGCCTGTGCTTTTCGAATGAGATGATTTGCCAAGGCTTCACGTTCAGGCATTTTTCTTTTTGCGCCTTTCCCGTACACCGATTCATCAGATTGGACGTACGTGATGTTCTCTCTATTGGCAATTTCGGCAATGTCGTGGCGGGATTCCGTTGTATTAAGCAAGTAGGAAGCGATAAGGACATCGAATGAAAACCCTTTTATCTCTATATTCTGCCATCCTAACGCAACCTCTGCCCGCTTTTTGTCAAAAGTGATTTTTTTCTTTGTCTCATCATTCAGCCACTGTTTGAACTCGGCCGACTTACATGCGTCCTCCGCCGTCATGAAATATTTCCCGGTTTCATTTACGATGGCAATCCCTTGAATCTCTGCTTGATGATAATTTTCTTCCATCACTTCAACAATAAGAGCTGTTTCGCCTTTTAGCATGTTAGAAGAAAGTTCAGTCACTGTTTCAAAAGAGATGTCTATCTTTGAATCACTCTCTGCTTCTTCGGATTCTTCATGCTCAAACCGATCGAGAAGGGACTTAAATTCCAAATCAGTAAACAGCCGAACAACTGACTCTTGATCGTAATTGCCATACGAAACATCATTTAACGAAACTTCTATAGGGCTGTTGCGGTCAATTGTTACAAGCTCTTTGCTTAACAACGCAAGATCGTGGTTATTTTCAAGGGTTTCTTTTATTTTTTTCCCGGATATTTCATCAATCGAATTCAAAATGGTTTCAAGAGAACCAAATTGCTTCAATAATTTTAATGCCGTTTTTTCGCCAACACCTGGAACACCGGGAATATTGTCGGAAGGGTCGCCCATTAAGCTTTTCATATCGATAATTTGCGAGGCATCGATGCCGTACCTCTCTCTTAGGGCCACAGGATCATATGTGTCGACATCGGTTATTCCTTTCCTTGTTAAAGCAACAGAAACACGATCGCTAACAAGTTGAAGTAAATCCTTATCCCCCGTGATCACTTTTACTTCCCAGTTTTCGTCCTCTGCCTGTTTGGACAATGTTCCGATAACGTCATCTGCTTCATAATTCTCAAGCTCATATTTCGATATGCGAAACGCATCAAGCAAATCATGGACAAATGGAATTTGTTCAGACAACTCAGGCGGCGTCTTTTGCCTTCCACCTTTATATTCTTCGTACTTTTCATGTCTGAATGTTTTTTTGCTAGCATCAAAAGCAACAAGCAAATGTGTTGGCTTTTCTTCGTCAAGCACTTTTAAAAGCATTTGGGCAAAGCCATATACCGCATTCGTATAAATACCTTTGGAATTGCTGAGAAGCGGCAAAGCAAAAAACGCCCTGTATAAAATACTGTTTCCGTCGATCAAAACTAATTTATTTTTCAAAATGAGCCCTCCATTAGAACCGTACTTCCTTTATTTTACCATGACCATCGAACGAAATGAAAAATCAAAGCTAAAAATGAAAAAGAAGAGAATCGGAAAATGAATCCGAATCTCTTCTTTAAGATAAGAAAGGAATTATTCTAATACTTTCAAAACATTTCGTACCGAATCAGCTGATTTATCAAGCTGGGCTTGCTCTTCCTCTGTTAAGTCTAATTCAATGACTCTTTCCACTCCATTGCCGCCGAGAATCGTCGGAACACCAAGGTAAATGCCATCGTAACCATACTCGCCTTCCAAGTAAGCAATAACTGGAAGCACCCGGCGTTGGTCTTTCAAAATGGTTTCAGCCATTTCAACGAGAGATGCGGCCGGCGCATAGTATGCACTTCCATTGCCGAGTAAATTTACAATTTCGCCGCCGCCTGTACGGGTCCGTTGAACAATTTCTTCCAAGCGTTCTTTGCCAATCCATTTTTCTAACGGAATGCCCCCTGCATAGGAATAGCGAACGAGCGGAACCATGTCATCCCCGTGGCCTCCAAGAACAAAACCTGTCACATCTTTGACGGATAGGTTCAATTCTTGTGCGATAAACGCACGAAAACGCGCAGTATCTAGCACCCCTGATTGCCCAATGACACGTTCTTTCGGAAATCCAGTTTCTTTGAATGCTGTATACGTCATTGCATCAACCGGATTTGATAAAACGATAATAATGGTTTCAGGAGAATACTTCGCCACTTCTTTGGAAACGGATTTCATGATTCCTGCGTTTGTATTGACGAGATCGTCCCGGCTCATACCTGGTTTCCGTGCAACACCGGCAGTAATGATAACGATATCGGAGCCGGCTGTCTCACTATAGTCAGCTGTACCTTTAATATTGCAGTCAAATCCTTGGACTGGACTTGCTTGAAGCATATCTAGCGCTTTACCTTTTGTAGGGTTCTCCATTTGTGGGATATCAACTAATACAACATCGCCAAGCTCTTTTTGAGCTAGCATGAGAGCAGTTGTCGAACCGGTAAATCCACTTCCAATGACAGAAATTTTTTTACGTTTAATTCCCACTGAAAGGACTCCTTTCTTACTCCATGTTTTTAATTAATGCATCTCCAAATTCTGAAGTTTTGACTTCAGTGGCACCTTCCATTAAACGAGCGAAATCATAAGTTACAACCTTGCTTGCGATGGTTTTTTCAATCGCATTGATCACAAGGTTAGCAGCTTCGCGCCAGCCTAGATGTTCAAGCATTAAAACACCAGATAAAATAACAGATGAAGGATTTACTTTGTCTAAACCCGCATATTTTGGAGCTGTCCCGTGTGTCGCTTCAAAGATGGCATGTCCTGATTCGTAGTTAATATTCGCTCCAGGGGCAATTCCAATTCCGCCAACTTGCGCTGCAAGTGCATCAGAGATGTAGTCGCCGTTCAAGTTCATCGTAGCAACGACATCGAATTCAGCCGGACGAGTCAAAATTTGTTGTAGGAAAATATCCGCAATCGCATCTTTAACGATGATTTTCCCTGCTTTTTCTGCTTCAGATTGCGCATTATTGGCAGCGTCCTTGCCATCTTTTTCTACAATTCGGTCGTATTCAGCCCATGTAAATACTTTATCGCCAAATTCTTCTTCAGCTACTTCGTAGCCCCAATTTTTGAAAGCTCCTTCAGTAAATTTCATAATGTTTCCTTTATGAACGAGTGTCACATTTTTACGGCCTTCAGTAATTGCATATTGAATCGCTGCTCTTACGAGTCGCTTTGTTCCTTCTTCAGAGATCGGCTTAATTCCTATGCCAGAAGTTTCTGGAAAGCGGATTTTGCTGACTCCCATCTCGTTTTGAAGGAAATCAATCACTTTTTTTACTTCAGGAGTGCCTTCTTGATATTCTATTCCTGCATAAATATCTTCTGTATTTTCACGGAAAATAACCATGTCAGTTAGTTCTGGGCGTTTGATTGGTGACGGAACGCCTTGGAACCAACGAACAGGGCGGACACATGCGAATAAATCAAGTTCTTGTCTTAATGCAACGTTAAGTGAACGAAATCCACCGCCAATTGGTGTTGTAAGAGGCCCTTTTATCGCAATTATGTATTCTCTAATCTTTTCAAGTGTTTCATCAGGAAGCCAATTTCCAGTTTGATTATGCGCTTTTTCACCAGCGAGAACTTCTGTCCAAACTATTTTCTTTTCACCTTTATACGCTTTTTCAACTGCTGCGTCGAGAACCCGAGAAGCAGCCGCCCAAATATCCGGCCCAATGCCATCCCCTTCAATAAAAGGAATAATTGGGTGATTTGGAACGTTTAACTGTCCATTTTGAACTGTAATTTTTTCACCATTTGCCATCGTGAAAAACCTCCTTATGTAATTTATGCACACATTGTTAGTATAACATAAGAAAAGCGTTCGCGCTTTTTTGGCTACTTATAATTATCGTTAAGTGAAACTTATCATATGAGGCTTTTTACGCGGTGTTCTTGACATAGCTTTGAAAATTTCAAAAAAAAAAA